>DATHEV010000937.1:0-4924 GCA_035318405.1 Iamia sp. | reverse complement strand
AGGTGACCTCGATCTGGCCCTCGCCCCCGTGGGCGCCGGCCGGGGTGGCAGCGAGGAGGAGCACGGCGGCCAGCCCGAGGAGGGCGGCGATGGCGCGGGGCAGAGCGCGGGTGGGCTTCATCGGACGGGCACCTCGAATGAGAACTGGGCGGTGGTCGACAGGGTTACGGTCGTCACCTCGACCGTCCAGGTTCCCGGGGTCGGGAGCGAGGCACCGTAGACGCTGGCGTGGTCGGGGCTGATGGGGGTCACGCCGTCGAGCTTGCGCGCCGGGATGCCCTCGCGGGACACGCGCACCTCGAGGGCGTCGAAGCGGACGGGCCGGCCGTCGGTGTCGGTGAGGTAGACGTGCATGGTGTTGTCGCCGGCCTGCGCCGGCTCGACCTCGAGGCGCAGCTGGAGGGCCTCGTCCGTGCGCACGTCGGCGTAGGGCTGGGCCAGGGTGTCGCGGCCCGGGGGCTGGTTGACGAGGCCGGCGGTCACCGCCAGCACCAGAGCGCCCACGACGACCTCGGCCCGGACGAGCTGGAGCAGCCGCCTCCGGGCGACGGCCGCGGGCCGCGCCGACGGGGCGCTGGTGTCGGCGTCGGCGTCGGCGTCGGGGGCGGGGGCGACGACACGACCCAGCAGGGGGACCAGGCGGGCGCGGTTGATCCACCCCAGGGCGACGAGCAGCCCGAACCCGACCGCCTTCAGCATCACCAGCTGGCCCGAGGCGGTCTGGGTCAGGGCGTCGATCGAGCCCAGGAGCAACCAGCCCGACGTCGTGCCCGTCACCGCCACCACGCCCGCGGCCACGAGGGCCGAGCCGGAGACGAGGCGGACGGCGCGGTCGGGATCGGGAAGTGAGGGGGCGGCGACCACGAGGGCGACGAGGAGTCCCAGCCACACCGACGCCGCCAGCAGGTGGAGGGCGTCGGCCGGGACGGCGAGGGCCCGGGGATCGGCGGTCCAGGGGTGCCCGGCCACGGGCGCCAGGAGCCCGGCCCCGGCCACGACCGCCCCGGTGGCGACGAGCACGGCCGGCAGCCGGCGGGCCCGGCCCGCCCCGCCGACGAGGGCGGCCCCGACCAGCACGGCGGCGCGCAGCAGCGCCACCGCGACCGGACGGCTGTCGCCCGCCACCTCGGTGACGAGCGCCAGGGCGCCGCCGAGCGAGCGGCCCGTCGTCGTCGCCGTCTGGGCCACGACGGCGGCGGCGGTCCCGAGCGCGCTGGCGGCGGCCCCGGCCACCACCAGCGTGCCGAGGCGGCTCAGGGCGGCTCCGGTGGGCGGATCGGCCGACCCCGCACCGCCCCGGCGGAGCAGGGCGAGCAGCAGGGCGGCTCCCACGGCCACGGCCGCCCCGGCGTAGCCCAGCCAGCGCCCGACCCCGCCGACGGCGGAGGTCACGGTCGGGATCGACTGGTCGATGGTGGCGGCGCCGGTGCGCTCGCCGACGTGGAACACGAACGAGCCGGTGATGGTGTGGCCGTCGTCGCTCACGACCCGATAGGCGACGGTGTAGGTGCCCCGGGCGTCGCCGTCGACACCGATGGCGAGGGCCCGCCCACCGTCGATGTCGTCGACCGCGCCGTCGACCCGGTCGCCGCCGGGGGAGATCACCTGCACCGCGCCGGTCGACGCGCTGACGGGCTCGTCGAAGCGGAGGACGACGTCGTCGGGCACGACGTCCACCAGGGCGTCGTCGGCGGGGCTGGTGTCCTGCAAGGTGGCGTGGGCTCCGGCCGGGGCGGCTCCGCCCAGCAGGGCGAGGGCGAGACCCAGGAGCAGGGCGCCGACCGTGGCGAGCAGACGTCGACGGGCGGTGGGCACGGCGTCGGAGCCTACGGCGACCCCCCACGCCCACCCCGGTCACGGCAGGGTCCGCCTGGGATCGGCGGTGACCGCAGGCGTAGCGTCGTCCGCCGTGCCCACGGACGTCGCCATCGCCACCGACGACGACGACGTCGACGACCTCCCGGTCGACCCCGCCCGGCTCGACGACCTGCGGCGGGCCCGGCGTCACCGGCGTGTCGCCGAGATCCACTGGGTCGACGCCCTGTACCGGGTCTACGTGGCCGCCATCGTCGGTCTCGTCGTCGTGATCGCCGTGGCCGGGTCGGTGGGTGACGAGCCGCTGAACGCCGCCCAGGTCGCCGATGTCAAGGCCCACGGCCCCGCCGTGATCGGGCTGCTGGCCAGCGTGGCCGTCGCCATCGGCCTCCGGTCCGGCAGCCGGGGTGGCCCCCTGGCCGTCGAGCCGGGCGACGTCCGCCACGTCCTGCTCGCCCCCGTCGACCGGGGCCGCGCCCTCCGCAGCCCGGCCTGGCGCCAGGTGCGCTCGGGCCTGTTCGCCGCGGTGCTGCTGGGCGCCACCATCGGCCGCTTCGCCGACCGCCGCTTCCCCGACCAGAACCCCGTGGCGTGGATCCTCGCCGGGGCCGCAGCCATGGTGCTGGTCGTCGGGCTGAGCCTGGGCACGGCGCTGGTGGCCTCGGGCCGCCGTCTCCCGCGCTCGGCGGCGACGGCCATCGGCCTCGTGTTGCTGGCCTGGTCGGGCCTCGACGTGGCCGGCGTCGACGTCGGCGGGTCGTCGCTGCCGGCCTCGCCCGGCCGGGCCGTCGGCTGGCTGGCCCTGGCGCCGCTGGACCTGCATCTCGTGTCGATCGTGCCCATCGTCGTGGCCATCGGCCTGCTGGCCGTCGGGATGGCCGGGGTGGGCGGGCTGTCGATCGAGTCGGCCGAGCAGCGGACCGCGCTCGTCGGCCAGATCCGCTTCGCCGCGACCCTCCAGGACGTCCGGACCGTGCTGGTGCTGCGTCGCCAGCTGGCCGCCGACCGGCCCCGTGATCGCCCGTGGTTCCAGCTCCGGAGCAGTCGCATCCTCCGGCCGATCGGCCTGCGGGCCTGGCACGGCATCCTCCGCTTCCCCGCCACCCGGGTGGCCCGGCTGGTCCTGCTCGCCGCCATCGTCGGGGCCGCCCTGCGGGGCACGTGGAGCGGCACCGCCCCGCTCGTCGTGGTCGCCGGGCTGGGGGCGTGGCTGCTCGGGCTCGACCTGGTCGAGCCGATGGCCCAGGAGGTCGACCACCCCAGCCGGCGCGAGCTCTACCGCCACCCCGAGGGCGCCCTCTACGTGAGCCTGCTGCTGCCGTCGTTCGTGGTGGCCGCCCTGATGGGGTTGGTGGCGGGCGGCGTCGCCGTCCTGCCCGGGGCCGGCCAGATCCCCGTCGGGCCCGGCCTGGCGAGCGGGATCTCGGTGGCGCTGGCCGGCGTGGCTGGTGCCGTCCTCAACGTGGTGTCGGGCCAGCCCTCGCACAAGAGCGACCTGGCCCTGATGGCCCCCGAGGTGGCGGGCATGGGCATGGTCCTGAAGTCGGTGCTCCCGCTGCTGGTCGCGGTGGCCGGCGCCCTGCCGCTGCTGGTGGTCGAGGCCAACGACAACGCCGGTCGGGACCTCCTGCAGGGTGCCACCACGGCGTGGGCCGCGGTGCTGACCGTCGTCGGGCTGGTGCTGGCGTGGGTCCACCAGCGCGAGGAGATCAGCCGCTGGTGGCGCGAGGCCCAGGAGGCCCAGTCCTCGTCGTCACGGCGGGATGACGACGACGAAGACGAAGACGAAGAAGACGACGAAGAAGACGACGAAGAGGACGACCGACGATGAGCGAGCGAAGCGAGCGAGTCAAACAGCACAGATGTCTCCCCGGCGACGGAGTGAGCGAAGCGAGCGGAGTCGGCGGTGCTCATCGGCGCCTCCCGCGAACGGTCGAGTCGAAGCTGTCGACGTCGCCCAGGAGGTGCCGATGAGTGTTCCTGCGGCGTTTCCCGCCCTGCTGGTGGAAGAGGTCCACCGGGCCTACGGCGGCGTGCCTGCGCTCGGACCCGTCGACCTGGAGGTGGCCGCAGGGGAGCGGGTCGCCCTGGTGGGCCACAACGGCTCGGGCAAGTCGACCCTGCTCCGCATCGTCGCCGGCCTGCTCGAGGCCGACGGCGGCTCGGTCGAGATCGCGGGCTGGCCCGGCGGCGACATCCACGCCCGGGCCACGACCTCGTACCTCCCCGACGATCCAGTGCTCTACGACGACCTGTCGGTGACCGAGCACGTCGAGTACGTGTCCCGCCTGTTCGGCGGGGACGGCTTCGACGACTACGCCGAGGGCGTGGCCGAGCGGCTCGGCCTGGCCGACCGGCTCGACGACCTGCCCAGCCGGTTCAGCCGCGGCCTGCGCCAGAAGGCGTCCCTCCTGCTGGGCCTGGCCCGACCCTTCTCGCTGCTGCTGGTCGACGAGCCGTTCGTCGGTCTCGACGCCCCCGGCCGGCTGGCCCTGATCGAGCTGCTGGAGGAGGTCCACGCCGACGGCGCCGCCGTGGTCGTGGCCACCCACGACCCCGAGTTCGTCGACAAGGTCGACCGCGTGATCGCCCTCCGCGACGGCGAGATCACCTTCGATGGCAAGGCCACCCCGGCCGATGTGCTGAGGCTCGTCGGCGCCTAGGAGAACCGGGTCAGCCGCTCTCGCAACCGACACCGTCGCCGCCGCCGTCGAAGCGGTGGGGGTCGGGCGGGACGACGGTGAAGCGGCGGTGCGAGATGTCGGCGCAGTCGAGGTCTGGTGGAGCGGGCGGGATGCAGACGTCGGGATACGACGGGTCGCAGCCGTTCCCGGCCGCGGTCGACCTCTCGCCGTCCGTCGTCGAGGGCACGGCCGGCGTCCCGGCGTCGTCGCAGGCGGACCAGAGGCCGAGACCGGCCTCCCGGGCGTGCGCCGCGGCTCGGGCGAAGTCGTCCTCGTGGGTGACGTTGGGCGGCACGGTGAGGGGCTGGGCGAACCCGTCCTGGGCCAGCCGCAGGTTGACGTGGAGGCCGTCGGCGCGGCGGTAGACGTAGGCAAGGGTGCTGTCGTAGCGGTCGGTGGCCTCGACATCGCCGACCAGCCGGACC
>DATHEV010000936.1:0-2504 GCA_035318405.1 Iamia sp. | reverse complement strand
CACCCTCGCCGTCGTGGCCGCCCTCGGCGTCCTGGCCGGCTGTGGGATCGACGAGGACGTCGTGGCCCGGGAGGCGGCCGAGGCCGGTCCCGGGCCCGCCGAGATCACCACGGCCCCGACCGAGGACGCCGGGCCGTCGTCGCCCTTCACGGTGGACCTGGTCCCCGAGGGCTACGAGCTGCGGGTGACGGGCGTGGGCGAGGCGGAGCCGGGCGCCGACGACATTCCGGTCACCGTGCTGGCGCCCGACGGCGAGCCGACGGGACCCGGTGTCGTGTTCGTCGAGGCCGTCGGCACCGATGTCGACGCCGGGTTCGTGCCCGCCGACGACGACCACCCGTGGGCCTCGCTCACGCAGCCGGCCGAGGACGACGACGGCGGCGGGGCCGTCCGGGTCTGGGGTCGGGAGGCGGACGAGGACGAGCTGGAGGACGTCGCCGACGAGGCCGAGCTGGCGAGCGAGGCGGGCGCGGCGCCGGTGGTCGAGGAGCCGCCCGACGGGCTCGAGGTGGTGGGCAGCATCGGGCTCGACGGCGTGCTGGGGCGGGCGGCGATGGTCCCCGAGGACGAGGACGGACCCGTCCCCGGCCCGGCGTCGGCCCACGCCACGGTGTGGACGACGGAGGGCTCCACGCTCGTGGTCATGACGCTGCCGGGTGACGCCCTCGACCCGGCGGCCGTCGTCACCGAGTCCCGTGACCCGCGCCGCCGGGTCGACGAGCCCCGCGACGCCATCGCCGAGGACGTGACGGTGGGCGACACCGCCGGGGTGGTCACCACCACCGCCGACCCCGCCACCGGCGCCGTCGTGCGCCGCGAGCTGGCCCTCGAGACCACCTGGGGCGACGTCCTGCTGGTCGTCTCCCGCGGGGCGGGGACCCTCGACACCGACACCCTCGTGGCCCTCGCCGAGTCCACCACAGAAGCCTGATCGCCCCCGACGAGGTCAGACGACGCCCGCCCACGACCCGACCTGATCTCCCGCGAAGCCCCCGCCGCCCGGCGCAGCCGCTGGGGGCCTGGGGGGACCCCCAGACGAAGAGCCGTGTGGGCGAGGAACGAGGCCCCGGCTCTGGGAAGGTCTTCGGCGCGAGCGGAGCGAGCACCGTCAGTTCGAGGAAGAAACGAGCGAAGCGAGGCTTCTGACGAGAGGCCGTCAGGCCGGCGGGACCAGCTGGCGGAGCAGGTCGACCAACGTCTCGGCCAACGTCGGGGTCTTGGGGATGGGGAGGACCACCTGCTCCTGCTCCTCCTTGTAGACGGCGCCGGGGAAGAGACGGCGCAGCCGGATCTGCTGGCTCTGCTTGAGCACGATCGGCCACACCCGGGCGGTGTGGGCCGGGCCACCGAAGGCGGGGCCCTTGGTGACGTTGACCTCGCGGGCGCCGATGCGCTGGCACTCGGCCCGCAGCCGGGCGATCTCCAGCAGCTGGGCGGCGGGCTCGGGCACCGGGCCGTAGCGGTCCTCCCACTCGGCCTTGATGTCGTCGACCTCGGTCTGGCTCATGACCGTGGCCAGCCGCCGGTAGGCCTCCAGCCGCAGGTCCTCGCGGGGCACGTACTCGATGGGCAGGTGGGCGTCGAGGGGCAGGTCGAGCTTGACCTCGGCCGGCTCGCGGGGCTCCTCGCCCTTCAGCTCGGCCACCGCCTCGCTCACCATCTGGACGTAGAGGTCGTAGCCCACCGCCGCGATGTGGCCCGACTGGCCGGTGCCGAGGAGCGAGCCGGCGCCGCGGATCTCGAGGTCGCGCATGGCGATGCGGAAGCCCGAGCCCAGCTCGGTGGCCTCGCCGATGGTCTTGAGCCGCTCGTAGGCCTCCTCCGACAGCGCCATGTCGCGGGGGTGGAACAGGTAGGCGTAGGCCCGCTGCCCGGCCCGGCCGACGCGGCCGCGGAGCTGGTGGAGCTGACCGAGGCCGAGCCGGTCGGCCCGGTCGACGACGAGGGTGTTCACCGTGGGCATGTCGATGCCCGACTCGATGATGGTGGTGCACATCAGGACGTCGAAGCGCCCCTCCCAGAAGTCGTAGACGACCTGTTCGAGCGTGCCCTCGTCCATCTGGCCGTGGGCCACGGCGACGCGGGCCTCGGGCACGAGGTCGCGCAGCTCGGCCGCCTTCTTCTCGATGTCGCGCACCCGGTTGTGGACGAAGAAGACCTGGCCCTCGCGGAGCAGCTCGCGGCGGATGGCCTCGCTGATGGCCCGCTCGTCCTCCTCGCCGACGTAGGTGAGGATGGGCTGGCGCTCGGCCGGCGGGGTGTGGAGCAGGGTGAGATCGCGGATGCCGGTCAGGCTCATCTCGAGCGTCCGGGGGATCGGCGTGGCCGTCAGGGTGAGGACGTCGAGGTTGGCCTTGATCGCCTTGATCTGCTCCTTGTGCTTGACGCCGAAGCGCTGCTCCTCGTCGACCACGAGCAGCCCCAGGTCCTTGAACTCGATGTCCTGGGAGAGGAGGCGGTGGGTGCCGATCACGCAGTCGACCTCGCCGCTGCGCAGCCCCTGC
>DATHEV010000935.1:0-5222 GCA_035318405.1 Iamia sp. | reverse complement strand
GACGCGTCGGGCTCGGAGTGCGAGCGCTTGGTGCTGTCGACCCGAGTGGGCGCGCCATGCAGCTCGAACAGGCCGGAGGGGCCGAAGTACTCGCCGCCCCGGACGTCGGCCATGGTGGCGGCGTAGAGCTGGGGCAGGGCGCCGTCGGCGGCGGGCTGGGCCATCACCCGGTTGCTCAGGTCCATGACCCGGACACCCAGCTTGCTGCCCTTCATCTCCGGCGCTGCCGCCTGGAGGTGCGTCGAGGCGTAGCCGGGGTGGGCGGCCACCGAGGCCAGCGCCGTCTTGGCCGCCCGGGCCCGCCGGTCGAGCTCGTAGACGAACAGCAGGTTGGCCAGCTTCGACTGCGAGTAGGCCATCCAGCGCTGGTACCGCTTCTGGCCGTGGAGGTCGTGCCAGCGCATGCGGCCGGGCTTGTGGGCCCCCGACGACGTGGTGACGACGCGGCCGGCGTCGGCCCCCAGCAGCACCGGCAGGAGCAGGCCGGTGAGGGCGAAGTGGCCCAGGTGGTTGGTGCCCAGCTGCATCTCGAAGCCGTCGGCGGTCTGGGCGTAGGGCAGGGCCATCACGCCGGCGTTGTTCATGAGCACGTCGAGCTGCGGGGCCCGCTCGGCGATGTCGGCCGCCGCCTCGCGCACCGACGAGAGGTCGGCCAGGTCGAGGGCCACCACCTCGGGCTCGGGGCCGGTGGCGACGGCGGCGACGTCGGCCCGCGCCGTCTCGGCCTTCTCGGCGTTGCGGGCGGCCATCAGCACCCGGGCGCCGGCGCGCGCCAGGGCGGTGGCCGACTCCAGCCCGAGCCCGCTCGTCGCCCCCGTCACCACGATGGTGCGTCCCTGCTGCGAGGGGATGTCGGTGACGGTCCACTGGGCGCTCATGCGGTCCAGGCTCCCACGACCCTCCACCCCCGGCGAGGTGGCGATCGGATCCGGCGGCTTCGCGCCGGATCCGATCGCCAGCTCGGGGAGGGGGTGGTGCGTAGGGTCGGCGCGGTGGACGCACGACCCTCGGCGCTGGCGGTCGTGGCGGCCGGTGGGGCGGCGGGCGCGCTGGCCCGCTGGGGGATCACGGCCACGTGGCCGACGGTCGTCGGCGGCGCCGGCTGGGGGACGCTGGCCGTGAACCTCACCGGCTGCTTCCTGCTGGGCCTGCTGGCGGCGAGGGTCGAGCCCGACTCGCTGGCTCGCCTCGGGCTCGGCACCGGCGTGCTCGGCGGGTTCACGACCTTCTCGACGCTGATGGTCGAGACCGACCGAGGCCTGTCGGAGAGCCGACCGGCCCTCGCCCTCGGCGTGTTGGCGGTGAGCCTGGTCGGCGGTGTCGGGCTGGCCTGGATCGGCGAGCGCATCGGGGAACGGGCGGCATGACCGTCGCCGCCTTCGTGCTGGCCGCGGCTGTGGGCGCCGTGCTCCGCCACCTCGTCGCCACCGGCATGCGGGAGGCGCGCACCGGCATCCTCGCCGTCAACGTGGTGGGCAGCTTCGTCCTCGGTGTGCTCGCCGGCGGCGACACGAGCCACACCACCCTGATCGTCCTCGGCACCGGCCTCTGCGGCGCCCTCACCACCTGGTCGTCCTTCGCCCACGGCGTCGCCACCGAGACCGACCGGCGCGCCGCGGCCACCCACGTCGCCCTCTCGATCACCCTCGGCCTCGGTGCGGCCGCGGTGGGCCTCAGCCTTCGATGACCTCGGTGATCGACTCCATGATGTCGATGATCTCGTAGTCGCTGGGCGTGTAGACGCGGGCCACGCCGGCGGCCTCGAGCTTGGCCACGTCGCCGCTCGGGATGATCCCGCCCACCACGAGGTGGATGTGGGCGGCGTCGTGCTTGGCCAGCCCGTCGGTGATCTGCTGGGCCAGCTCGACGTGGCTGCCGGAGAGGACCGAGGCGCCGATCAGGTCGACGCCCTCCTCGACCGCGGAGGTGACGATGTCCTCGGGGCTGAGGCGGATGCCGGAGTAGACGACGTCGAAGCCGACGTGGCGAGCCGACACGGCGATGACCTCGGCGCCGTTGGAGTGGCCGTCGAGGCCGGGCTTGCCCACCAGGATCTTGGGACGTCGGCCGAGGCCGTCGGCCAGGCCCTGGATGCGGGCGCGCAGGGCGTCGACCCGGTCGCCGGCCAGGCCGAGGCGCTGGCCGTCGACGCCGGTCGACGGGCGGTACTCGCCGAAGACCTCCCGCAGGGCGCCGGCCCACTCGCCGGTGGTGACGCGGGCCAGGGCGCACTCGATCGACGGCTCCATCATCGAGCTGCCGTCGCGGGCGGCGGTCTTGAGGGCGTCGATGGCGGCGGCGGCGCGGTCGGCGTCGCGCTCGCTGCGCACCCGGTCGAGCCCGTCGACGGCGTCGGCGAAGGCCGTCTCGTCGATGGTGAACAGGCCGCCGTCCTCGCCGCCGAGCAGCGGCGACGGGATGCCGTCGGTCCACTTGTTGAGGCCGACGACGATCTGCTCGCCGCTGTTGATCCTGCTGACCCGCTCGCCCATCGAGCGCACGAGGGCCGACTTCAGGTAGCCCGACTCGATGGCGGGGATGACCCCGCCCATGCCGAGGATCGTCTCGATCTCGGCCTTGGCCTGCTCCTTGAGCTCGGCCACCTTGGACTCGACCACGACCGAGCCCTCGAACAGGTCCGGGTACTCGAGCAGGTCGGTCTCGTAGGCGAGGATCTGCTGGAGCCGCAGCGACCACTGCTGGTCCCACGGGCGGGGGAGCGACAGGGCCTCGTTCCAGGCCGGGAGCTGGACGGCGCGGGCCCGGGCATCACGGCTGAGGGTGACCCCGAGGGCCTCGATCAGGATGCGCCAGGCGTTGTTCTCGGGCTGGCTCTCGGTGAGGCCCAGCGAGTTGACCTGCACGCCGTAGCGGAAGCGGCGGAACTTGGGGTCGGTGACGCCGAAGCGATCGCGGGTGTACTCGTCCCACAGCTCGCCGAAGGCGCGCATCTTGCACATCTCCTCGACGAACCGGATGCCGGCGTTGACGAAGAAGCTGATGCGACCGACGACCCGGGCGAACTGGTCGTCGTCGAAGTGGCCCCGCTCCTTGATCAGGTCGAGGAGGCTGATGGCGTTGGCCAGGGCGAAGGCGAGCTCCTGGACGGGCGTCGCCGCCGCCTCCTGGAGGTGGTACGAGCAGATGTTGGAGGCGTTCCACTTGGGCACCTCCTCCAGGCAGAACTCGTACATCTCGGCGATGATCCGGAGGCTGTCGGCCGGGGGGAAGATGTAGGTCCCGCGGGCCAGGTACTCCTTGATCAGGTCGTTCTGGGTGGTGCCGGTGAGCTGGCTGATGTCGACGCCCCGCTCGCGGGCGACGGCGATGTACATGGCCAGCAGCCACATCGCCGTGCCGTTGATCGTCATCGAGGTGTTCATCGCCTCGATGGGGATCTCGTCGAACAGCACGTGCATGTCGTCGACGCTGTTGACCGGCACCCCGACCTTGCCGACCTCGGGGCGGGCGATGGGGTCGTCGGAGTCGTAGCCGCACTGGGTCGGGAGGTCGAAGGCGATCGACAGCCCGGTCTGGCCGGCGGCCAGGTTCTGGCGGTACAGGGCGTTCGACGACTTGGGGCTCGAGTGTCCCGAGTAGGTGCGGATGATCCACGGCCGCTCGCGGGTCGGCTCGCCCTCGGCGTCGTAGAGCTGGTGGGCCTGGCGCTCGACGTCGTCGCTCATCGCAGAAGGCTACGCCTGGGGCAGGATCTCCTCCATGTCCTGGACGTTCGACACCGATCACGTCGTGCTCGAGAGGCTGCGGGAGATCTGCCTCGCCCTGCCCGAGACCTCCGAGCGCCTGAGCCACGGCTCGCCCACCTGGTTCATCCGGGAGAAGAAGACGTTTCTGATGTACCTGGACGACCACCACGGCGACGGGATCCTGGGGATCTGGTGCGCGGCGCCGCCCGGCGCCCAGAAGGAGCTGGTCGACACCGAGCCCGAGCGGTTCTTCGTGCCGCCCTACGTCGGCCATCGGGGCTGGCTGGGGGTGCGTCTCGACCAGGACGTCGACTGGGAGGAGGTGGCCGGCATCGTGGCCGACGCCTACTGCACCGTGGCGCCCAAGACGCTGGCCCGCCAGGTGCGGGACGCGCCCTCGTGACGGAGCCGGGCCGGATCCACGAGGCCCGACCCCGCCACGGAGGCAGTCCGAGAGAGCGTCCGGATCCACGAGGACCCTCTCCGGGGGGTTGTGCGCCCGCCCTCTTCCTGCGGGGGCACGGAGGAGATGATAAGCACACCTAACAGGGTCCGGCAAGGCCCTTTCAGTGGGCGCGACCCAGACGGCCGGCCTGGAAGTCCTCGTAGGCCTGGCGCAGCTCGTCCTTGGTGTTCATCACGAACGGGCCCATCCAGGCGACCGGCTCCCTGATGGGGCGACCGCCGAGGAACAGGACCTCGAGGGCGTCGGTGCGGCTGTCCTGGGTGGCGGCGGCGGACACGGCCACCGACTCACCGGGGCCGAAGACGACCGTCTGGCCGGCCTCGATGCGCCGCCGGTCGGGACCGATGTCGCCCACGCCGGCCAGGACGTAGCCGAGGGCGTTGAGCTCCTCGGGCCAGGGGAGCACCAGCTCGGCGCCGGGGGCGACGGTGGCGTGGACCATGGCCATCGGCGTGTGGGTCGAGCCCGGGCCCCGGTGGCCGGCGACGGAGCCGGCGATGACCCGGACCAGGGCGCCGGCGTCGGGCGTGGTGGCCAGGGCGACCTCGCCCGAGCGCAGGTCCTGGTAGCGGGGCGTGGCCATCTTCTGGCCGCTGGGCAGGTTCACCCACAGCTGGATGCCGTGGAACAGGCCGCCGCTGGCCACCAGCGCCTCGGGCGGGCGCTCGATGTGGAGCAGGCCCGACCCGGCGGTCATCCACTGGGTGTCGCCGTTGGTGATGACGCCGCCGCCGCCCTCGGAGTCCTGGTGCTCCATGGTGCCGTCGATCATGTAGGTGACCGTCTCGAACCCGCGGTGCGGGTGCCACGGCGTGCCCTTCGGCTCGCCGGCCCCGTACTCGACCTCGCCCATCTGGTCCATGTGGATGAACGGGTCGAGGCGCTCGACGGGCACGCCGGCGAACGCCCGGCGCACCGGGAAGCCCTCGCCTTCGAAGCCGCCGGGGGCGCTGGTCACGCTGCGAACGGGACGCTGCCGAGCGAGCGCGGGATCGGGCGCGGCGATCCGGGACAGGACCGTGATGTCGGGGACGGTAAGTGCGGGCATG
>DATHEV010000934.1:0-12212 GCA_035318405.1 Iamia sp. | reverse complement strand
CTGGGGCTGACGACAGCCGGGGCACTTCGCCGTCGGGCGACCACACCCGTCGCAGTGGGCCGGCCCGTCCCCGGCGCCGTCCGCCATGGCTAGATGACCTTGCTGAGGGCCCCGATGGGCATGCGCAGGTCGTCGAGCATCTTGAGGTCGTCCGCCGGGCTGCGCCCGAGGTAGGTCAGGTAGTTGCCGATGATGAGGGCGTTGATGCCCGACGTCATGCCCATGGCCTGGAGATCGCCGAGGGTGAACTCACGCCCGCCGGCGTAGCGGAGGATGACCTCGGGGAGCGCCAGGCGGAACAGGGCGATCCAGCGCAGGGCCTCGAGCGGCTCGACCGCGGGGCGGTCGGCGAAGGGCGTGCCCACCATGGGCTTGAGGAAGTTGACCGGCACCTCGGCGGGGCCGACGGCGCGCAGCTCGGCCATCAGCTCGAGCCGCTGATCGACGCTCTCGCCCATGCCGAGGAGCACGCCGCAGCACAGCTCCATGCCGTTCTCGCGCACCAGCCGGCAGGTGTCGACCCGCTCGTCGAACGAGTGGGTGGTGACGACCGACGGGAAGAACGACCGCGACGTCTCGAGGTTGTGGTTGTAGCGGTGCACGCCGCCCTCGCCCAGACGCCGGGCCTGGTCGGGGTCGAGGATCCCGGCCGAGACGGCGACGTTGAGCCCCGTCTCCTCGCGCACGATCGGCACCAGCTCGAGGATGCGCGTCATGGTCCGCTCGTCCGGGCCCCGGACGGCGAGCACGATGCAGAACTCGCTGGCGCCCAGGGCGGCCGTCTCGCGGGCGGCGGCCAGGACCTCGTCGGTGTCGAGGAACGGCGTGGCCTTCACCACGGTGTCGAACTTCGACGACTGGCTGCAGAAGTGGCAGTCCTCGGGGCAGCCGCCGGTCTTGGCCGAGAGGATGCCCTCGACCTCGACCTCGGGCCCGCACCAGGCGAGGCGGACGTCGTGGGCCAGGGCGGCGAGCGACGGCACCGAGGCGTCGGGCACGTGGGCCAGCTCGGCCAGCTCGTCGTCGGTGAGCATGCGCCGCTCGTCGAGGAGGGCGACCTCCGCGGCCCGGATGGCCCGGCGGGCGTCCGCCGCGGTGAGTGCCTCGCGGCTGGTGGCGGCGGGCCCCGGCTTCCGCCCGATGGCGACCGGCTGCAGCGTGTCCGACATGCCGGCGATCGTACGGACCCCATCGTTCTCGGCACGAAAGTGCACCGCCACGGTGCCGTTCCGGGCGAGAACGGGGCGAGCGATGCGAAACACCCTTGACCGACTACTCGGTTCAGAGTATTCATATCCGGGTGGCACGCTGGAAGCGCTCGAACCCCCTCGCCCTGGCCGTGCTGGCGTGTCTCTACGAGCGACCGATGCACCCGTACGAGGTGGCCCAGACCCTCCGGCAGCGCCAGAAGCACGAGAGCATCCGGCTCAACTACGGCTCGCTCTACGGCGTGGTCGACGGGCTGGAGCGCAACCGGCTGGTGGAGGCCCGGGAGACCGTCCGCGAGGGCAAGCGGCCCGAGCGCACCGTCTACGGCATCACCGAGCGGGGCATCCGCGAGCTCGTCGACTGGATGTCGGAGCTGGTGGCCACGCCGATCAAGGAGTACCCGCAGTTCGAGACGGCGCTGTCGCTGCTCCCGGCCCTGCCCCCCGACCTGGCCGCCGAGCTGCTGGCCCAGCGGGTCGTGAACCTCGACATCATCCTCACCCAGAAGCGGGCCGGGCTCGAGTCCGCGGCCGCCCAGGGCCTCCCCCGCTTGTTCGGGCTGGAGGCCGAGTACGCCATCGCCATGCTCACCGCCGAGCGGGAGCTCACCGAGTCCCTCGCCCGCGAGGTGGCCGAGGGCACCCTCGACGGCATCGATGAGTGGCGCAGCTGGTTCGCGCCGGACTCCACCGTGTTCGACCCCGAGGGCGACCACGTCGGATCCGATGCCGCCGGCGAGGCGCGGTTCGGGCTGCGGGCCCCCTGGTCCGACGCCGCCGCCGAGCGTCGCCGGGCCGCGGGGGCCGGCGCCGTCGACGAGACGGCACGGCGGGCGCGGGCCGAGGTCGACGAGCTCAAGGCCCAGGTCAAGCGGACCCGGTCGGCGGCCAAGGACGCTCGGGCCGAGGGCGCCACCGGGATCGAGGTCGGCGCCCGGATCCTCACCGAGGCCGAGGAGCTGCGGGCCCAGGCCAAGCGGACCAAGGCCGCGGCCAAGGAGGTCAAGACGGCCTCCAAGGCCTCGACCCGCCGACCCGGGAGACGCCCCACGGACCGCTGACCACCACCTCCCCGCCCACCAGCCCTGCGCGGCAACGCGACCCGGCTCCACCTCACGTACCCAAGCGATCCCGGTCGACGACCGGCACCACCTCGGCCCGTTGCAGAACCGATGGTAGGTCGGACCGGATCGCTCGTCCCCCCGACGGGAGATCTCTCATGCACCCCACCGACCAACCCCTGATCGAGGCCCACGGCCTCACCACGCGCTTCGGCGCCGTCACCGCCCTCGACCACCTCGACCTGGTGGCCGAACCCGGCCGGGTCGTCGCCCTGCTCGGCCCCAACGGCGCCGGCAAGACCACCTTCGTCCGTCACCTCGCCACCCTCGCCCGCCCCGACGAGGGCACCCTCCACGTGGCCGGCATCGATGCCCTATCCCGGCCGGCCGACGTGCGCCGGGCCATCGGCCTGGCCGGCCAGTCGGCGTCGGTCGAGCCGGCCATGACCGGCCGGGAGAACCTCGGCATGGTCGGCCGGCTGTTCGGGCTCGACCGCCGCGAGGCGACCCGGCGGGCCGACGCCGTGCTCGACCAGCTGGACCTGGCCGACGCCGGGTCGCGGCTGGTCCGGACCTACTCCGGCGGGATGCGCCGCCGTCTCGACCTGGGCGCCAGCCTGGTCGGCCGGCCCCGCCTCCTGCTGCTCGACGAGCCCACCACCGGGCTCGACCCCCGCAGCCGCAGCGAGCTCTGGACCGCCATCCGCAACCTCGTCGCCGCCGGGACCGACGTCCTGCTCACCACGCAGTACCTGGACGAGGCCGACCAGCTCGCCCGTGACGTCGTGATCCTCGACCACGGGCGCGTCGTGGCCAGCGGCACGCCCGACCAGCTCAAGCGCCGGGCCGGGGCCGACGTGGTCGAGGTCCGACCCCACGACCCCGACGACCTGACCCGGGTCGTCGCCCTGCTCGACCGGATCGGCGACGGCGCCGCCCGCGCCGACGACGACGGCCACCGCGCCGCCGTCAACGCCCACCGGGGCGCCGACGACCTGACCGAGGCGGTCCTGGCCCTGGCCCACGAGGGCATCGCCGTCGACGACGTCGGCCTCCGCCGCCCCACCCTCGACGAGGTCTTCCTCGCCCTGACCGGCCGACCGGCCGCCCCCACCGAGACCGACACCGACCTTCCCCTGGAGACCGCCCGATGACCGCCATCCTCGACCGCACCATGACCACCCCTGCCCCCGCGCCGGGCGCCGGCCTCGTCACCGCCACGCTCACCGTCGCCGGGCGCACCCTGCGCCAGTTCGCCCGCACCCCGCAGCTGCTCGTCGTGAGCACCGTGCAGGGCGCCATGTTCCTGCTCATCTTCCGCTACGTGTTCGGTGGGGCGATCCAGGCCGGCGGGCTGTCCTACGTCGACTTCCTCGTCCCCGGATTCCTGGTGTCGGGCATCCTCTTCACCGGAGGCAGCGCCGCGGCAGGGGTGGCCGAGGACACCGAGACCGGCGTCCACGACCGGCTCCGGTCGCTGCCCATCCCCCGCCTCGCCATCGTGGCCGGTCGGTCGCTGGCCGACGCCGGGCTGCTGGTGTGGGGCACGGGCATCACCGCCGCCCTGGGCTACGCCGTCGGCTTCCGCACCGGCGGCGAGGCGCTCGACGTGCTCCTGGCCTACGCCCTCATCGTCCTCTACGGCGTCGCCTTCGGATGGCTCTTCATCGCCCTCGGCCTGTTCGCCGGCAGCGCCCAGGCGGCCCAGGGCATGTCGATGATGGTGTTCCCGCTCAGCTTCGTGTCGAGTGCCTACGTGCCGGTGGGATCGATGCCCGGCTGGATGCAGGGCTTCGCCGAGAACCAGCCCATCACGGCGATGACCAACGCCGTGCGATCGCTGATGCAGGGCGGGCCCCAGGCCGTCGGTCTCGACCACACGACCGGCCACTGGGTCGTGGTCTCGCTGCTCTGGTCCGTTGCCCTCCTGGCCCTCTTCGTCCCCCTCGCCTCGTGGCGGTCGGCCCGCCGGTAGCCGGGCGCCCAGGACCCGAACGCCCTTGACGAGGGTCATAGACTTCTGTCACATCGCGACGGGATCGGGAGGGTCACCGTGCACACAGAAGCCACCACCATCACCCCCGCGGGTGGAGCCGACGAGCTCGCCCTCATTCGCCAGCAGGTCGAGGCCCTGCAAGCCCGGATCGACGAGATGGAGGTCGAGCGAGCGGGTCCCGCCGACCCCGCGGTCGCCCCGCCCGGCCCCGCACCGGCCCCCGAGCCGACCCGGGTCGGGCGCCGGCGGGCCATCGCCGGCCTGGCCGGTGCCGCCGCCGCGGGGACGGCCGCCGCCCTGGCGTCGTCGTCCCCGGCGGCCGCCGCCAACGGCCAGTCGCTCGTCATGGGAGTCGGCAACGCGGCCACCAACCCGACGCTGCTCAACTTCGGCGGGGGCAACGTGTCGGGCACCTACGGCCTCGGGGTCGTCGAGGCGAACATCACCGGCGTGAACACGCGGCGCGCTGCCCTGTTCGGCGTCGCCCGGGGCACCGCCTTCGCCAGCGGCCTACGGGCGGTGGGCGTGGGGCCGGGGGTCGATGGTGTCGTCGGAACGAGCAGCGAGGCCAGCGGCGTCGTCGGAACGAGCAGCGAGGGCATCGGCGGGAACTTCTCGTCCACCGCGACGGACCAGCCCGCCGTGGTCGCCAGCAGCACCAACCAGTTCGGCCTGATGGCCCGTGGCCCCGACGGCGCGGTCCGGCTCTGGCCCGAGGTGCCGGTGCCGACCACGTTCGCCACGTCGAAGACCGGCACGCTCTACATGCAGGGCACCGTGGCCGACGACCCCTCGAGCCAGGGTGCCATGTGGGTCTGCGTCAAGGGAGGCGCGCCCGGGACGTGGCGCAAGGTGGCCGCTCACAACAGCGCCGGGGCGCTGCACATCCTCCCGACGCCCAAGCGCATCTACGACTCCCGCCCGGGCACCAGCCCCACCGGCGTCGGGCCCAAGACGCCGTTGGTGGGCGGCGACGCGCCCCGCACCCTCGACCTCAAGCAGAACAGCAGCGGCGTGCCCGCCGGTGCCACCGGCGCCGTCGTCACCGTGCTGCTGGTGAACGCCGCCATCGGCGACGGCAACTTCACCATCTGGGCCAACGACAAGCTGAAGCCCCCCGCCAACACCCTCGTGTGGGGCGGGAGCGCCAAGCGGTTCACCACCCAGACGATCACGGCCGTCGATGCCCAGGCTCGGGTCAAGGTCGACGCCAGCCGCCAGACCGATGTGGTCATCGACGTGGTCGGCTTCTACCGCTGATCCATCGGCCCACACGGGCGTAGCCTGCGCTCTCCACGACAGAGAGCGGAGGGACGCCGTGCGGGCCGACCACCAACCGTCAACCACCCCCGACGAGGGCGACGACGCCCTCGCCCTGGTCCAGCAGCAGCTCGCCGTGCTGCAAGCCCGGGTCGACCAGCTCGAGGCCGAGCGGGCCACGCCGGTCACGGCGTCGCCCACCGCCGCGCCGGCTGCCGCAGTCCCTCCCTCGTCGCCGGCGCCGACCCCCACCGGACCGGTGGCCGTCGGACGACGACGGGCCCTCGTCGGGCTGGCCGGTGCGGCCGCGGCCGGCACCGTCGCCGCCCTGGCGTCGTCCTCACCGGCGGCCGCCGCCGACGGCGACGAGCTCATCCTCGGGAACCCGAACGCGGCGACGTCGCCGACGGCCCTCACCGTCACCGGTGGGCCCACCACCTACGGGCTCGGGGTCATCGACGGGACCGTCTCCGATCCACCGGCCGGTGGCGCCGTGTTCGCCCACACCGCCGGCGCCCAGTTCGACACGGCCGTGTGGGCCCTCGCCGAGGGGGCCGGCACCACCGGTGTCCGGGCCGACAGCCAGGACGGCATCGGCGGGTTCTTCACGACCGGCTCGGCCGACGCGCCCGCGCTGCTGGCCGCCGGCTTCGGCATCGGACTGTCGGCCGCCGGCGTGCGGGGCCAGGTCCAGATGACACCGGAGACCCCGAGCCCGCTGACGTTCCCCGTGGAGGGAAGGACCGGCACGCTCTACATGCAGGCCGGCCAGGACGAGGAGTCGTTCATCGACGGGACCCTCTGGGTCTGCGTCGAGGACGGGACGCCGGGGACGTGGCGGAAAGTGGCCGGACACAACACCACCGGGGCGCTGCACCTCCTCGCGGCCCCGCACCGGGTCTACGACTCCCGCCCCGGCGGCATCCCCACCGCGATCGGGCCCAAGACCCCGCTGCCGGCCGGCAACGTGGCCCGCACGCTCGACCTCAAGGTGGCCTCCAGCGGCGTGCCCGCCGGAGCCTTGGGCGCCCTCGTCACCGTGCTGCTCGTCAACGCCACCGCCGGGGCCGGCAACTTCACCATCTGGGCCAACGACCAGCCCAAGCCCACCGCCAACACCCTCGTGTGGGGCGGCGACGCCGGCCGCTTCACCACGCTGGCGGCGACGTCGCTCGACTCCCAGGCCCGCGTCAAGGTCGACGCCAGCCTCCAGACCCACGTCGTCCTCGACGTCGTCGGGTACTACCGCTGACAGCGACCGGCGCTTGGGCCTAGCCTCATCGCACCTTCGACGAGAGGGGGGTCGACCGTGCGGGTGGACCACCACAGGCCCCCGGGTGGGCCCGACGACCAGGGGGCCACCGTGCCCCGCGCCGACTTCGATGCGGTGGTGGCCCAGCTCGCCGCCATGGAGGCGCGCCTCCGGGCCGTCGAGCACCGCGCCGCGGCGCCACCATCGCGGCCGGCACCGCCAGAGCCCCCCGGCCCGCAGCCGGCGATCGGACGCCGACGAGCGCTCGTCGGCCTGGCGGGCGCCGCCGCGGCCCGGGCCGCAGCGGCGGTGGCGTCGTCGAGCCCAGCGGCAGCGGCCAACGATGATCCGCTCGTGCTGGGGTCGTCCGGCAACACGGCCTCGGCCGCCACAGGGTTGGCCGTGACCGGGACCCTCCGCTCCTACGGCATCGGCGTGACCGACAACGGCCTGGCGCAGTACAGCGAGCACGCTGCCGTACTCGGCCACGCCAAGGGCCAGGCCTTCGGCAACGGCGTCCACGGCCTGGGCACGGGCGGCGCAACCGGCGTGCGGGCCAACTCGGAGACGGGGTACGCCATCCGCGCCGTCGCCTTCGCCGGAGGCGGAGCCGACGTCCAGAACGTGAGTGCCTCCGAACCCACCATGCGGGTCACCAACTTCAACGAGACGGGCATCGGTGCGCTCATCACGGCCTTCACCCAGCTCCAGCTGGAGCCCGACGTGGGAGGTGCGCCGCCGGACTCCGGAGGGGCCGGCGCCACCGGGCAGCTCCGATGGGTTCGCAACCAGGCCTTCACCCAGAGCGACCTCTGGGCCTGTGTGGACGACGGGAACCCCGGGACGTGGCGGAAGGTCGTGGGCACCGGCACGGCGGGGGCGTTCCATCTGCTGCCGACGCCCAAGCGGGTCTACGACTCGCGGACCGGGACCACGCCCTCGCAGGGACCCAAGACACCCTTGGCCCCGCTGGCGGCCCGGACCATCGACCTCAAGCACAACTCCTCCGGCGTCCCCGCCGGAGCCACCGGAGCGCTGCTCACCCTCCTGCTCGTCGGCGCCGCCAACGCCAACGGCAACCTCACCGTGTGGGCCAACGACAAGTCCAAGCCCGCCTCCAACACCATGGTCTGGGGCGGACCCGCCGGTCGCTTCGCCGCCACCGCCGTATCCGCCCTCGACGCCCAGGCCCGCATCAAGATCGACGCCAGCCACGCCACCGACGTCGTCATCGACGTCGTCGGGTACTACCGCTGAGGCCTGCCAGGCTGACGGGGTGACCGACCCCGCTGCGCCGTCCCGACCCGACGTGGTGGTGATCATGATGGACGACCTCGCCTACGGCGACCTGGCCTGCCACGGCAACCCCCACGTCGTCACGCCCCACCTCGACCGCCTCCACGGCGAGAGCGCCCGGCTCACCCGCTACTCGTCGGGCCCGATGTGCACGCCGGCGCGGGCCAGCCTCATGACGGGCCGCTACCACCAGCGCACCCGGGCCTACGACACGTTCTGCGGCCGGTCGATGATCGACCCCGGCGAGGTCACCCTGGGCCACGTGCTCGGTGCCGCCGGCTACCGGACCGGGGCCTTCGGCAAGTGGCACCTCGGCGATGCCTACCCGATGCGCGCCGGCGATCTCGGCTTCGAGGAGACGCTGGTGCACAACGCCGGCGGCATCGGCCAGCCCGGCGACCACCGCCAGAACCACTGGCGCGAGGGCGAGGCCTACTTCGACCCGGTGCTGCACCGCGACGGCGTGCCCGAGCCCTCGTCGGGCTACTGCACCGACGTCCTCACCGACGCCGCCATCGACTTCGTCACCCGGGCGGGATCCGAGCGGGCGCCGTTCTTCTGCTACCTCGCCACCAACGCGCCCCACACCCCGCTCGAGGTGCCGGACGAGTGGATCGACCGCTACCGGGCCGACGACCGGCTGGGCGAGGTCCACGCCCGGCTGTACGCCATGGTCGAGAACATCGACTGGAACGTGGGCCGGCTGCTCGCCGCCATCGACCCGGCCACCACGCTGGTCGTCTACACCAGCGACCACGGCCCCTGCCCCAGCGCCCGCGACTTCTCGCTGCCGCCCGATCGGCAGGTCCGGTGGAACGCCGGGCTGCGGGGCGAGAAGGGATCACTCTACGACGGGGCGGTGAAGGTGCCGTCGTTCTGGCGGGGGCCGGGCGTGACGGGAGGCCGTGACATCGCCACCGTCGCCTCACCCATCGACGTCCTGCCCACGCTCGCCTCCGTGTGCGGGGCCGAGCTGCCCGCCGACGTCGCCCTCGACGGCGTCGACCTCTCGCCCCTGCTGGCCGGTGGGTCGGGATCCGACGCCTCCGGCGACGATCGCACCCTGTTCCTCCAGTGGCACCGGGGCAACACCCAGGAGCGCTACCGCAACTACGCCGTCGTGCGGGGCCGCCACAAGCTCCACCGGCCGGTGGAGAGCGCCCCCGACGAGCTCTACGACCTGCTGGCCGACCCCGGCGAAGCCACCGACGTCGCCGCCGACCACCCGGACGGCGTCACCGACCTCCGCGCCGCCTACGACGCCTGGTTCGACGACGTGTCGACCACCCGGCCCGACAACTGGGCGCCGCCGCGCATCGTCGTGGCGGCCGCCGCCGGGCCCGGACCGGTCGTGCTGTCGCGCCAGGACTGGCGCATCGACGACGGCCTGGCCGACATGGGCGAGCTGGCCGGGTGGATGACGTCGACGCCCGGCTGGTGGGAGATCGCCGTGCCCGAGGCCGTGGTGGTGGACGTCGACGTCCGCCTCGACGCCTTCTCGTGGTCCCACCCCGCCTTCCTGATCGCCGTCCACCTCCGCATCGGCGAGCAGACGTGGACGACACCCGGCGTCCTCCAGGTCACCCGCTACCGCTTCCCCGCCATCGCCCTCCCCGAGGGCGACACGAAGGTCGAGGCCTGGGCCACCGTCGCCGGGAGCGACCAGCGCAGCAGCGCCCTCTACGTCGACCTCACGTTGGCCCGGGGCGACGGGCCTCGTGGACGATCAGCCGAGCGATCTGACCCAGGCGGCGCTCTGCGGCTGGGGTGAGGCGGGGCAGCAGCTCGTCCGCACTGAATCGCTCCACCCGCTCGAGACCACCGGGGCCGCCGATGTCGCCGTGGACCAGGACGGCGAACCGATCAGACGTGTCGGCCGCCGGCTCGAACCCCACCGATACCGGGCACCCCGTGATGTACGCCGGCGCGCCGCGCACCAGCATCGATGCCCCCTCGGGGACCGTCACCCCCGCCGGCACGAGGCGTGGGGCGGTGACGGGGAACTCCAGGTACGCGCTGGGGAGCTCACGGAGCCGGGTTCCGATCTCCCGCGCGAGGGTCTCGGCAGCCGTCACCGCAGCCGGCGCCTCGAGCGCAGGCGGTGGTCGGTCCAAAGGCGTCTCGATCGTCAAGATCAGCTCCCGGAGCAGACCGAGGGTCGTCGACGTGACGAAGCGGAGGAGGGGCTGGCGGTCACCGCCGTCGGCGGACTCCAGAGCATCGAAGTAGCGCGGTCGGTCGGAGACCTCGACCCACAACGGGATCGACGCCGCCCGCAGGAGCGGGATCGATGCGAGGAGTCGGGCGACCCGGCCATTCCCATCAGCAAAGGGGTGGACGGACGTGAACGCATGCTGGACGAACGCGGCCTGCACCACCGTCGGGGCGGAGCGGAAGAGCTCGGATCGCATCTCTTCGACGAGACGATGCATCTCCTCCGGCACCCGGTCGACGGGCGCGTAGGCGTGCCACGAACCGTCTGCGAGCACCACGTGGTTGGTCTCGGTCTTGTACGACCCGAGCACGAGCGTCCGCTGTTGGACACCATGGTCGGTCTGCACCTGGTAGGTGCTGTCGTCGGCGCACGTCACCCGGTGGATCTCACGGATGGCGGCCTCTGTGATCACCTCGCCGCCCCGAGCCCGATGGAACGCCAGCTCGAAACCGGCCAGCTGTGCCTCGAAGCTGCGTCGGAAGCCGAGTCCCGCCTCGACCTCGGCCTGATCGAGCGAGATCTTGTTGCGGGCAACGGACCAGGTGAACCCTCGATCCGCGGGGTACAGCCCTTCGATCGCTCCTGTGTCGACGGCTGCACCACGCAGCACCTCGTCGATGCGGGTGGTCACCTCCTCGACCGACGCCGCCTCCCGCACCGACGCCAGGTGAGAAGCGGCGTCGTCCCAGGAGCCGAGAGCGATCGGCTCGGACGCCCACTCCGAGAACGCGGGGAACGGCTCGTAGGCGGCGTCGGCTGCCTCCAGGGCGCGGCGGAGCTCTTCGGCGTCCATGGCCCCAGTGTGGCTGGTCTCAGCCTCGGACGAGGGTGGCGATCGTCTTCATCTGGCTCGGGGGGCCGGCGACCAACAGGGTGGTGATGCAGGTCTGGCGCCAGCGGTCGAGGTCCTCGCGGATCTTGTCGGCGGGGCCGATGAGGGCGACGTCCTCGACGAGGGCGAGGGGGACGGCGGCGATGGCCTCCTCCTTGCGCCCGGCCAGGAACAGCTCCTGGATCTGCTCGACGGCGTCGGCATGGCCCATGCGGCTGAACAGGTCGGCGTGGAAGTTGACCTCCTTGGCGCCCATCCCGCCGATGTAGAAGCCGAGCGACATGCGCACCTGGTCGGCGGCCCTCTCGACCGAGTCGTCGATGACGATCTGGACCAGGTTGGCGACCTCGAAGTCGTCGGGTCCCCGGCGCGCGCCCGGCCGGCCCCACCCCTCCTCGAGCGAGGTGCGGTACAGCGGGTCGAGGCCGGGCGACATGAACATCGGCAGCCAGCCGTCGGCGATCTCGGCCGCCAGGGCCACGTTCCTGGGCCCCTCGGCACCGAGGTAGATCGGCAGGTCGGCCCGCCGCGGGTGGGTGATCGACTTGAGCGGCTTGCCCAGGCCCGTCGTGTCGGAGCCCGTGCGCGGGAGCTGGTAGTGCCGCCCCTCGAACGAGACCGGCTCCTCCCGGGCGAGGACAGAGCGGACGATGGAGATGTACTCCCGCGTCCGCTCCAGCGGCCGGGGGTACGGCTGGCCGTACCAGCCCTCGACGACCTGCGGGCCCGAGGCGCCGAGGCCGAGGATGAACCGGCCCTCGGTGAGGTGGTCGAGCGTGAGGGCGCTCACGGCCGTGGCCACCGGCGTGCGGGCCGCCATCTGGCAGACGGCCGTGCCCAGCTGCACCCGCGACGTCGCGGCGCCGTACCACGCCAGCGGCGTGAAGCAGTCCGACCCGTAGGCCTCGGCCGACCAGACCGAGTCGAAGCCCAGCTCCTCGGCGGCGGCGATCTGCTCGGCCACGCCGGTGGGGGGCTGGGCGAACCAGTACCCGAGGACGAGTCCGAGCTTGAGGTCATCAGCCATGGGCAGGACCGTACCGCTCCCGGCCCGTGTAAGGTAGAACACGTTCTCGTTTTCGCCAGGAGCGC
>DATHEV010000933.1:0-4429 GCA_035318405.1 Iamia sp. | reverse complement strand
GCTCCCGCTCACGCGCCGTCGGGTGTGCTCGCGGCACTCGCTCACGATGGGTCCTCCCATGGCTCCAGCGTGGCCCTCAGGCCGTCGGCCCGGGCCTTCCACCGGCTGCCCACGGGCCGGACCTGCCACTGGCGCAGGTCGCCGGCGGCCTCGTCGTCATCGGCGAGCGGGGCGAAGGCGATGCGGATCTCGAGGAAGTCGGCGGGCAGGACCGGCACGATGGCATCGCCCCACTCGATCACCACCACGCCGCCGTCGTCGATCATCTCGGCCAGCCCCACGTCGAGGGCCTCGTGCAGGTGCTCGAGCCGGTACACGTCGAGGTGGTGGAGGCGCAGCCGCCCGCCCTCGTAGGTCTGGGCGATGGTGAAGGTGGGGCTGGTGATCCGCCCGACGACGCCGAGGGCGGCCCCCAGGCCCTGGGTGAAGGCGGTCTTGCCCGCCCCCATCTCGCCCGAGAGGAGGAGGACGTCCCCGGGCCGCACGAGGGCGGCCAGCGCGGCGGCGAGGGCGCGGGTGTCGGCGGCGGAGGTGGTGCGAGCCAGCACGGTCCAGGACGGGGGGAGGGGGTACGGCAGGGCAGCGGCGAGCGTACCGCCGTACCGCACCGCGGCCCTCGCCGAGCCGCACCGACGACCTCTCGGGACAGACGCGCGACAGGGACGGCACCCGTGGCGTCGAACCTCGCCCGGATGACCCCCCGAGCCTCCCATCGTCGCCTGCTCGCCGCCGTGGCCGCCCTCGTGCTGTCGCTCGTGGCCGTGCTGGCAGCCTCGCCCGCCCCGGCCTCGGCCTACGCGCCCGCCGCTCAGGCCACCATCCACCCCGGCGTCCAGATGTTCACCAACGGCGCCCAGTGCACGGCCAACTTCGTCTTCACCGACAGCGTCGACGTCTACATCGGCTACGCCGCCCACTGCGCCGGCCTGGGCGAGGCGACCGACACCGACGGCTGCCTGGCCGGCACCCTGCCCGTCGGCACGCCGGTCGAGATCGACGGCGCCTCCCAGCCCGGCACCCTCGCCTACAGCTCGTGGGCCACGATGCAGGCCGTCGGCGAGACCGACGCCAACGCATGTGCCTACAACGACCTGGCCCTCGTACGGATCGCCCCCGCGGATGTCGCCAAGGTCAACCCGTCGATCCCCCACTGGGGCGGCCCCACCGGGCTGAACACCACCGGCGTGCCCGCCACCACCCGGGTCTACAGCTACGGCAACTCCAGCCTGCGGTTCGGCATCACCCAGCTCAGCCCCAAGACCGGCATCAGCCTCGGCACCACCGGCGGCGGCTGGACCCACCCCGTCTACACCGTCACCCCGGGCATCCCCGGTGACTCGGGCAGCGCCTTCCTCGACGCCCAGGGCCGGGCCCTCGGCGTCCTCAGCACCCTCGCCCTCGCCCCCCTCGCGCTGAGCAACAACGTCTCCGACCTCAGCCGGGCCCTCGACTACATGCGGGCCCACACCAACCTCGACGCCATCCAGCTGGCCCCGGGCGACCTCGCCTTCGACGGCTCGAAGCTCCCCCTCGGCATCTAGCCCCACCGATCCCCCGAACCACCCCCGAACTCGGGGGGTTCCGTGACCCTCCAGGGTCACGGAACCCCCCGAGTTCGCTCGTTTTTCGGGGTCAGACGAGGGAGCGGACGGCGCGCTCGACGGCGGCGACGGCCAGGAGCCGGACGTGGTCGACCAGGGCGTCGACCTCGCCGGTGGCCACGGCGACGAGGGCGTCGCCGTCGACCCGGGTGTGGGACGGGACGATCGACCGCCCCAGGCCGTCGTGCCCACCCTGGGCCACCACCAGGCAGCCGCCCTTGTCGAGGCGAGCGTTGGTGGCGATGACGCCGATGGTCGTATTGCCCATCGGGGCGGGCGGCATGGCCGGCAGGGCCTGCTCGACAGCGGCCAGGCCGGTGCCGTCGGGGTCGATCGAGCCGTAGGCGTTGACGGCCACGAGGGCCGCCACCACCAGCGGGCCGGAGCGGACCGTGGCCCCGCCCAGGCCGCCGGGGGCGACGTGCCCGGGGCCGAGCCACTTCCCCACCGTCGCCCCGGTGCCGGCGCCCACCGTCCCGTGGGCCACCGCGCCGGCCGCCGCGGCGTCGCACGCGGCGCGTCCCTCTGCCAGTCCCGGGCGCACCGCCGCCGACCCCACGGCCAGATCGAACAGGGCGAGCGTGGGCACGATCGGCACCGGTCCGGCCGGCGTGGAGAAGCCGCGGCCCCGCTCCTCCAACCAGCCCATCACCCCGTCGGCCGCGGCCAGGCCGAAGGCCGACCCGCCGGTGAGGACGACGGCGTCGATCCGGTCGACGAGGCGGCCGGGCACCAGCAGGTCGAGCTCGCGGCTGGCCGGCGCGCCGCCCCGCACCTCGGCCGAGGCCGTCGTCCCCTCGGGCACCAGCACGACGGTGCACCCGGTCCGCGCCTCGGCATCGGTCCAGTGCCCGACCTCGATCCCCGGGACGTCGGTGATCACGCCCCCTTCCTAGCCCCACCGTCGAACTCGGTGGGATAGGTGCCCAGAACTGGGCGTCTACTCCACCGAGTTCGCACGGGGGTCAGGCCCCGGGTTGGGCGAGGGGGACGTCGTCGGGGGCCTTGCCGGTGGCGACGGCCTCGAGGGCGGCGTCGTAGGCGGGGGCCAGAGCGGTCCAGTCGAAGCGGTCCATGCTGGCGGCCAGCCCGTCGACCGCGGCCTGGGCCGCGGGCAGGTCCTCGAGCACGGCCCGCAGCCGCCGGACCATGTCGCCGTAGGCGTCGTAGAGGACGGCGTGGTGGAAGCGGTCCGGAACGATCTCGGGGTACGACAGCGACCGGGGCAGCAGGGGCACGGCGCCGGCGGCCATGGCCTCGACCATGGCCACGCCGAAGAACTCGTGGACGGCGGTCGAGACCACGATCGACGAGCGGGCCAGCAGGTCGATGTAGCCCTCGCGGGGCAGGTGGCCGGCGTGGACGAGGCGGGACCCGAAGCGCTCCTCGGCCTCGATGAACTCGCGGGGATCGGCCCGGGCGTTGGCGCCGGCCAGGGCGACCCGGAAGGCCAGGCCCTCGTGATCGAGGCGGCGCAGGGCCCGGAAGAACAGCTCGGGGGCCTTGTCGTGGTCCCACCGGTGGCTCCAGAGCACGATCGGCGGGCCGTCGTCGACGACGTCCCGCCCGCCACCCACGGCCCCGACGTCGACGCCCACCGGCAGCAGCGAGGTGCGGGCCCGCACGGTCTCGAGCAGGTGCTCGTGGCGGTGGTCCGGTGGGCGCTGGAGCAGCTCGGGCAGGGCGCCGAACAGGGCGTCGCGGTGAAAGGCCGAGTTCACGAAGACGTGGTCGGCGGCGACCATCGACGTCCAGTTCCGGTAGGCGATGTCGTCGTCGAGGGCCTCGGCGGTGAGGGCGGCCCGGGCCGGCTGGGTCTCGTGCAGGTACAGGGCGATGGGGGTGCTTCCCATCCAGGCCCGGGCGTGGCCGCAGAAGGCCGGGACATCGAGCATCGAGCTGGCGAGCACCACGTCCGGCGGGCCGTGCTCGGCCACGATCTCGGCGGCCCGCTCGGCCAGGGTGACGGCACCGCCGCGCAGACGCCAGCGCCAGTAGGCCCCGTCGTGGGCGACGACGTGGACGTCGTGGGCGCTGCGCCGGCCGAACCCCTCGGCCCACGCCTGGTGGGACCCGGTGAGCCAGGGCTCGACCAGCAGGACCCTCATCGGCCGACCGCCGACGGCGGGACCTCGGCGGCGCCCACCGGCCGGCCTACGACCCCGTCGGGGCCAGCACGCCGGCGGCCCCCTCGGTGCGCTCGGCCAGGTCCCGGATCAGCCGGGCCACGTCGTCGGGACGCTCCTGCATCAGCTGGTGACCGGCCTGCGGGAGGACGGTCAGCTCGGCGTCGGGGAGGTTCTCGACCATCAGCCGGGCGAACATCGGCGGCGTCAGGACGTCGCGGCTGCCGACGACGACGAAGGCGGGCACGTCGACGTCGCCCAGCCGCTCGGTGGTGTCGTGCTCGTGGAGGATGCCGGCGAGCAGACGCTGGATGGCGTCCTCGTCGGTGGCCTCGATCGACGCCCGGACCTGCTCGATGGCGGCCGCCGACGGGTCCTTCCCGAACACCGTGCGGATGAGGAACAGCGAGAGGTCGTTGCCCGAGAACCGGAGGCTGCGGACGGGCTTGCCGGCGTCGAGCCGGTCGACGATCAGGGCGCCCAGGGCGGTGGCCCGGGGCACGAGCAGCGGCACGACGGGCCGGGCGGCGGCCGTGGCCACCAGGCCCAGCCCGCTGACCCGCTCGTGCAGCACGTCGGGGTGGTCGACGGCGAAGTTGAGCGCCGCCATCCCGCCCATCGAGTGCCCGACCACCAGGGCGTCACGCAGGTCGAGCCGGGTCAGGACGGTGGCGATGTCACGGCCCAGCTGGGCCATCCCGT
>DATHEV010000932.1:0-2185 GCA_035318405.1 Iamia sp. | reverse complement strand
CGACCATCGCCGCCCTGGAGGACGCCGCCGCCGCCCCGCCGCTCCTGGACCCCTGGGCCGTCGTGTACTGCACGGACACCGCCGTGCCCAACGACGTCGAGCCGTTCCTCGAGGCCGTCCGCCGCGGCGAGCGCCACGAGCAGAGGTTCGTCGGCATCCACGTCTACAACAGCCTCCCCTGCGCCTTCTGGCCCGACGAGGCGGCCGAGCGGTACGCCGGTCCCTGGGACGCGACCACGAGCGCGCCGCTGCTCATCGTCAGCAACACCGGCGATGCCGCCACCCCGTACGACGATGCGGTCAGGGGCTCACGACGGCTGGGGAACGCCCGGCTGCTCACCGTCGAGGGCTTCGGGCACGTGTCGGCCAACGCCGAGAGCACGTGCGCCAACGAGGCGATCGACGCCTACCTCCTCGGGACCGTCCCGGCGAAGGGGGCCCGGTGTGCCGCCGACGCCCGGCCCTTCGGCAACCCGGCCCCGGCGCCCGCGGTCGAGATCACCGACGGACCCACCGGGGTCGTCGCCGAGGACGTCGCCTCGTTCGCCTTCACCGTCGATCCCGCGGACGATGCCGTCGTGGAGTGCCGGCTCGACGAGGGGGCCTGGTCGGCCTGCACCTCGCCGGCGACGGTGTCGGACCTGGCCAACGGCGAGCACACCTTCGAGGTGCGAGCGTCGCGGCCCGGCACCGCGACCGCGGTGGCCAGCCGCACGTGGACCGTGTCGGTCCCCGTCCCTCGCGGTGACGACGAGTCGTGGCTCACCGCTCTGCACACCGACCTCATCGGTCGGGCGCCGTCCGAGGGCGAGCTGGCGGTGGGTCTGGCCCGGCTGGCGTCGGGCACCACGAGAGCAGTCGTCGCCCGCGAGCTCACCTCGAGCGAGACGTGGGTCGCGTCGATCGTGCGGCGCTTCTACACCGACACCCTCGACCGCCAGCCCGACGCCGCCGGCGTGACCTTCTGGATCGCCCAGATCCGGTCGGGCCGGCGCACGGTGGCCCAGGTCGCCGCCCTCTTCTACTCCTCGCCCGAGTACTACGAGACGCTGGGCGGCGCGGACGACGAGCCCTGGGTCCAGGACCTCTTCGCCAAGCTCCTGCACCGACCGGCCGACACGGCCGGGCTGGCGTACTGGACCGAGCGGGTGGCCACCCACGGGCGCACGGACGTCGCCCGCCAGCTGTACGGCTCCTACGAGTCGCGGCTCGACCGGGTGGGCGGTCTCTACCTGACCCTCCTCGACCGACCGGCCGATCCCGCCGGAGCCGCCTACTGGGCCGGACGCATCGCCCGGGCCGGCGACCTGGCGCTCGTCGTCTGGCTCGTCACCTCCGCCGAGTACGGCCGGCTCGCCCGCACCCGCTTCCCCTGACCCCGCGTCTCTCCCCGCGGACGGGGCGGAGGTCCGCGGGGAGAGACGGGTGGGCGGGACGTGGCACGATCGGGAGGTGAGCAGCAGACCGGCGGCGGCGCCGAACCTGGACGACCTGGTGCGGCTGCGGCGCGTCAAGGACCGCATGGACCGGGAGTACGCCCTGCCGCTGGACGTCGAGGCGCTCGCCCGGGGCGCCAACATGTCGGCCGGTCACCTCAGCCGCCGGTTCCGGGCCGCCTACGGCGAGTCGCCGTACTCGTACCTGATGACCCGGCGCATCGAGCGGGCCATGGCCCTGCTGCGCAAGGGCGACATGAGCGTCACCGACGTCTGCTTCACGGTCGGCTGCTCGTCGCTGGGCACCTTCAGCACCCGCTTCACCGAGCTGGTCGGGGTGGCCCCCAGCGTCTATCGCCGCGAGGCGGCGCGCACGACGGTGGGGATCCCGCCGTGCGTCGCCAAGCAGGTCACCAGACCGGTCAGGAATCGAGAAGCACCCGCCCCCCAGCCCCAGCGAGCATGACGCCCATGGACATCACCATCTCCTCCAGCTTCCTCCCGCACACCGATCCGGACGCCTCGCTGGCGTTCTACCGCGACGTCCTCGGCTTCGAGATCCGGCTCGACGTCGGGTACGAGGGGATGCGGTGGATCACGGTCGGCCCGGTGGGCCAGCCCGACACGGCCATCGTCCTCCACCCGCCGGCGGCGACCCCCGGTCTCACCGACGACGAGCGCCGCGTCATCAGCGAGCTGATGGCCAAGGGCACCCTCTTCGGCTGCAACCTGGCCACCCCGGACCTCGA
>DATHEV010000931.1:0-3109 GCA_035318405.1 Iamia sp. | reverse complement strand
GTCAACGACATCGCCCCCAACGCCGAGGCCCGCATCCCCGATCCGGGTCGACTGCTCACCGCCTACCACCAGGCGTCCTCGACCCTGAACCTGCTGCGGGCGTTCACCAAGGGCGGCTTCGCGGATCTGTCACGCGTCCACCAGTGGAACCAGGACTTCGTCGCGTCGAGCCGGCAAGGCCAGCGCTACGAGCAGGTCGCAGGCGAGATCGAGCGGGCGCTGCGCTTCATGGAGGCCTGCGGGATCGACCTCGACAAGGAGCTGCAGCTCCACCAGGTCGACTGCTACACGTCCCACGAGGCGCTGCTCCTCGGGTACGAGGAGGCGCTGACCCGCCAGGACAGCCTCACCGACGGTTGGTACGACTGCTCCGCGCACCTGCTCTGGATCGGCGAGCGCACCCGCGAGCTCGACGGCGCGCACGTCGAGTTCCTGCGTGGTGTTGGCAACCCGATCGGGTGCAAGATCGGCCCCACCACCACCGTCACCGAGGTGTTGCAGCTGTGCGACGCGCTCAACCCCGAGCGCATCCCCGGCCGGCTCACCCTCATCACCCGCATGGGCGCCGGGAAGATCGAAGAGGGCCTGCGCCCGCTGCTGGCCGCCGTGCGCGACTCCGGCCACCCCGTCGTGTGGGCGTGCGACCCGATGCACGGCAACACCTTCACCTCGGAGAGCGGGCACAAGACCCGCCGGGTCGACGACATCCTCGACGAGATCGCCGGCTTCTTCCGGGCCCACGTCGCCGAGGGCACCTGGGCCGGCGGCGTCCACGTCGAGCTCACCAGCGACGACGTGACCGAGTGCCTGGGCGGGTCGCACGAGATCCTCGACAGCGACCTCGACACCCGGTACGAGACGGTGTGCGACCCCCGGCTGAACGGCCGCCAGTCCCTGGACCTGGCCTTCCGCGTGGCCGAGGCCCTCCGCGCCCGCTCCTAGGACCACGTGGTGCCTGGCACCTCGTGGTCCGAGACCACGTGGTGCCAGGCACCTCGTGGTCCATCCCCACCACTTTGGTGGGAAAACCCCAGGTCAGACGTGACATCTCTCCGGGATCGGGAATGTTGACCTAGGTGATCAGGTTTGTCACTCTTTGCGTGGCACCCCTCGTTCGCGAGGGGCGTGATCCACCCTCCGAGAGGCCTCACCGATGCTCACCACCGAGATCGATCCCGACCAGCTGGCCGACATCGAGAAGTTCGAGACCATGCTGGCCCGCCATCTCGAGGGCACCATCGACGAGGACGCCTTCCGGGTCTTCCGCCTGAACAACGGGATCTACGGCCAGCGCCAGGGCGGCCACAACCAGATGGTGCGGGTGAAGATCCCCTACGGGTCGATCATGCCCGAGCAGCTGGAGATGTTCGCCGAGCTGGCCGACACCCACTCCCGGGGCTGGGGCCACATCACCACTCGGCAGAACGTCCAGTTCCACTACGTCCAGCTCACGGACGTGCCCACGGTGCTCCGCAAGCTCGCCTCGGTCGGCATGACCACCCGGGAGGCCTGCGGCGACACCGTCCGCACCGTGCAGGGCTGCCACCTCGCCGGCGCCTGCCCGTTCGAGCACCTCGACATCAGCCCGTGGGCCGACGCCGCCACCGAGCACTTCATCCGCAACCCGCTGAGCCAGCGCCTGCCCCGGAAGTTCAAGATCAACTTCTCGGGCTGCGCCACCGACTGCGGCCAGGCCATGTTCAACGACGCCGGCGTCATCGCCGTCAGCCGCACCCGCGACGACGGCACGATCGAGCAGGGCTTCCGGGTCTTCGTGGCCGGCGGGCTGGGCGCCAACCCCCACCCCGCCCTCGCCCTCGAGGAGTTCACCCCCCGCGAGGAGCTGATGGCGACCCTGGAGGCGATCCTCCGGGTCTTCAACAACCACGGCAACCGGGACAACAAGATCCGGGCCCGCATGAAGTGGCTCGTCGACACCATGGGCTGGGACGAGCTCCAGGCCCGGGTGCTCAAGGAGCGCAACCTCCTCGTCGCCTCGGCCACCTGGCCCGGGGGCATCCCCGAGCAGGTCCAGAAGGCGGGCGACGCCCCCGCCGGCCGCTCGGCCAGCGTCGAGCCCACGCCGATGGGCCAGGGCACGGCCGTGGCCATCCGCTCCGGCGCCTACGAGGCCTGGGAGAGCGCCAACGTGGTGCGGGGCGAGGCCAAGGGCACCGTGTCGGCCTACGCCTGGAGCCGGCTGGGCGACGTCACCTCCGACCAGTTCCGGGCCCTGGCCACCATCCAGCGCGACCTCCACGCCGACGTCCGCCTCACCAACCGCCAGAACCTGGTCTACCGGGGCCTGACCGAGAGCCAGCTGCCGGTGCTCTACGAGCGCCTCGTCGCCATCGGCATGGCCGAGCCCGGCGCCGAGCTGGTGCGCGACGTGGTCGCCTGCCCGGGGGCCGACACCTGCAACCTGGCCGTCACCCAGAGCCGGGGCCTGGCCTCGGCCATCGGCGAGCAGCTCGAGGAGGAGGGCCTGGCCACCGTCGGCGGGGTCCGCATCAACATCTCGGGCTGCACCAACTCGTGCGGCCAGCACCACACCGCCGACATCGGCTTCTACGGCGCCGAGCGCCGGGCCCACGGCACCGCCGCCCCCGGCTACCAGATGCTCCTCGGTGGCTACGTCGGCGAGGAGCAGGCCCACTTCGGCAGCCGGGCCCTGCGTCTGCCGGCCAAGTCGGCTCCGGCCGCGGCCGTCGCCGTCGTGCGCCGCTTCGACGACGAGCGATCCGTCGGCGAGAGCTTCCGCTCCTGGCTCGACCGCTCCGGCGGGGCCAAGGGCGTGGCCGAGGGCCTCAAGGACTACGGCGTCTTCCCCACCCCGGAGGACGCTCCCGACTACTACGTCGACTACGGCGAGACCGGGCCCTACGTGGCCGAGGTCGGCGAAGGAGAGTGCGCCGCGACATGAGAGACCCAGCGAAGATGACCGACCGAGCCGAAGGGACCAGCGACGTGTTCGCTGGGCCTCGAATCAACAGCACGGGTGGTCTGGGCGGCGACGAAGGAGCCGACCAGCGGCACTCGGGACCCAACGCCCGGCCCACCGTGGCGACGGCCCGCGAGCACGAGGCAGGCAGGTCATGAGTGCCATCAA
>DATHEV010000930.1:0-4599 GCA_035318405.1 Iamia sp. | reverse complement strand
TCCAGATCGAGTCCGCACCGGACGGGTTGAAGAACACCAGCCGCTGCTGCGGGCTGCCCTCGGGTCGGAGTCCGAAGTGGCCCGGGATGAGCTGGTAGCTGCCGCTGATCGCCACCGACTTGGTGGTGTGGCCAGCGCCGGCACCGAAGAGCCAGATGCTGTCGGCGGCGGCGCCGGGGCCGTACCAGACGATGTCGTCGAAGCCGTCGCCGTTCGCCTCGATCACCGTGGGGATGTACTCGCCGCTGATCGACAGCGGGACGTTGGTGTGGGCGCCGCTGCCGCTGAACAGCCACAGGGCGTCGGGCGAGCTGCCCGGGGCGTACCAGAGGATGTCGTCGATGGCGTTGCCGTCGAAGTCGCCGACGAGCGGGGTGAAGCTCCCGTTGACCGTCTTGGGGATGAAGGTCGTCGTGACGCCGGTGCCGTCGGGGGTGACCCGGACGATGCCGTCGGGCGCACTGCCCGGGCGGTACCAGAAGACGTCCGTGCCCGGCTGGCTGGTGAAGTCGCCCTCGAAGGGCTCGGCCCCCCGGTAGTCGCCCGTCGTGTACGACGGCGTGGCGGTCGTTCCGTTGCGGATGACGCCGAAGGTCTGGCCCCGGAAGGGGACGAACACCAGCGTGTCGCTGTTGAACGTCTCGTCGCCGGCCTGAGCGGGCTGGGCCCCGAAGGCGGAGGCGGCCAGCGCCGCCCCTACCGCCAGGCTGGCCAGCCGTCGTCCTCGCCGCCGTGAGGGCGCGCGCCCTCTCGTCGTCGTGTCCATGGGTCGCACCTCTTCTGGGCCCGCCCGTTGCGACGCCCGTCACCGCGCAACCTAGGCCCGCCTCCCGGTCGTTCCCCCGAGGCGGAGGGGGGAGCCGGCCCCATTCCCGCCCGGCTACTGGTGGGTGTAGCTGGCGTGGGCGGTGGTGTGGGGCAGGCCGGTGCTCACGATGCTCTGGGCGTGGCCGCCGCCGTAGAACCGCCAGATCGTGGCGTGGCCCGAGAGGGTGGCGGAGGTCCAGGCGATGTCCTGGTAGCCGTTGCCGTCGAAGTCGCCCACCACGGGGTCGTAGGTGCCGAAGACGCTCGGGGCCGCGACCTCCTGGACCGCACCGCCGGCCGTGAAGGTCCACAGCTGCTCGGCGTCGTGTCCGGGCCGGTACCAGAGGATGGCGTCGCGCGTCGTGCCCGTGAAGCGGCCCACGACCGGCTCGTAGACGTCGTCGATGGCGGGCAGCGGCGCCGTGGTGTGGTTGCCGAGCGGGTCGAACGTCCAGATGGAGTCGTAGCCCCCGTTGCTGACGAAGACCAGGCGCTCCTGGGGGCTGCCCTCGGGCTGGTCGCCGAAGCGACCGGGGACCACCCGGTAGTTGCCGTTGATGGTCATGGTCCTCGAGGTGTGGACACCACCGGGGCCGAAGAGCCAGAGGTGGTCGGCGGCGTTTCCGGGGGCGTACCAGAGGATGTCGTCGACGCCGTCGCCGTTCGCATCGAACACCGTCGGGTTGTCGTGGGTGACCGAGATCGGAACGCTGGTGTGGGACCCGTTGCTGTTGAAGAGCCAGAGGGAGTCGCCGTATCCGGGGCCGTTCCAGACCCAGAGGATGTCGTCGAGGCCGTTGCCGTCGAAGTCGCCGACCACGGGCCCGTAGTCGAGGTTCACCGTCTTGGGGATGAGCGACGTCGTCACGCCGGTGCCGCTCGGGGTGATCGTGACGATGCCGTCGGGCTGGGTCCCGTAGCCGTACACGAAGATGTCGGTGCCGGGGTTGCCCGTGAAGTTGCCCTCGAAGGACCGGCCGACGTGGTCGTCGTCGAAGTAGGAGTGGAAGGTCGTCGCCCCGTTGCGGACCACGCCGAAGGTCTGTCCGCTCTCGGGGGCGAACACGAGCGTGTCGCTGTCGGTCGGCGCCGCGCCGGCCGGTGTCCGGGCCACCAACGCCACCGCGGCGGCGGCCAGCACCAGTGCGGCGAGGACCATGGTCCCCAGTCGTCGCATCCCCATTGTCAACCACCCTCCTGGCCGGTCCGGCCTCCGTGTCTGCCCCTCTCTACGCAGCGGCCCCCTGCCGCGGGTGACACGGCCGAACGAGGGCGTTCAGAGGTCGTCGGGGTCGGTGTGGCCGAAGGCGATCTTCGCCGGATCGAGGCCGGTGTCGGCGGTGGTCTGGGTGATGGCGCCGTCCTCGTCGTCCGGGAACAACCAGATCGACGTCCCGCCGCTCGCCTCCCAGGCGATGTCCTGGATGCCGTTCCCGTCGTAGTCGCCCACGGCTGTGTCGTAGGTCCCGGTCACCTGGGGCGGGGAGTCGAGGGCGACGACGGTGCCGTTGCCCGAGAAGCGCCAGAAGAGGTCCATTCCTGGTCCCGGCCGGTACCAGAACAAGATGTCATAGCCCGGGGTCCGGAAGTGGCCGATGATCGGCCGGTACGGGCCGTCGATGCTCGGCAGTGCCTGGGAGGTGTGGTCGGCGTCGTCGTCGAAGCTCCAGATCGAGTCCGGTCCCGACGGGTCGAAGAACAGCAGCTGGTCGTCGGGCTGCGCCTCGGGCTTGTAGAACTGCCCGCGGCGCACCTGGTAGGTCCCGTTGATGACGACCGCCTTGGTGGTGTGGCTGGCGCCCGGCCCGAAGAGCCACAGGCTGTCGGCGGCGGCACCCGGGGCGTACCAGAGCACGTCGTCGTCGCCGTCGTCGTCGGCGTCGAGGACGACCGGTTGGTAGGTCCCGTTGATCGTGAGCGACATCGACGCGTGGCCACCGACGGAACCGGCGAAGCGGTACATCGTGTCGACCCCGGCCCCCGGCGCGTACCAGATGATGTCGTCGACGCCGTTGCCGTCGAAGTCGCCCACCAGCGGCGTGTACGTCCCGTTGACGAGCTTGAAGACGTAGGTGGTGACCGCGCCGCCGGCCCCGCTGGGGACGATCTTCACGACGCCGTCGGTCCCCGACCCGGGGGTGTAGGCGAACACGTCGGTGCCGGGGGAGGTGGTGAAGTCCCCCTCCAGGACCATGGTCGTGGCCCCGATCACCTGGCCCGACCCGATGAAGTTGCGGCGGAACAACCACAGGTCGCTCTGCGAGGGGACCGTCACCAGGGTGTCGCTGTCGGTCGCCGCTGCCCCCACCGGCGTCGGCGTGGCCACCAGCCCGGTGGCGACGAGACCGGCGGCGGCGATGGCGGCGGCCAGCGGTCGGGAACGCCGTCGTCGGTCTCGCCGACGATCGCCCGGTCGCTGCCGTGTCGAGGTCCTGCGCATCCGTCCGCACCTCCTGGGCCTCCCGCCCGGAAGGCCTCGCCCGACGGTATGCCCCGAGGGCGAGGTCGTCACGCCCCCGAGGGGGGACCGGGCCCCGGCGGGCTGATCTGACGGGGCGTCAGGTAGCGTTCCGAGCATGCCCGAGGCCTACATCGTCGACGCCGTCCGGACCCCTGTCGGGAAGCGGGGTGGGGGCCTCAGCCAGGTCCACCCGGCCGACCTCGGCGCCCTGTCGATCCGGGCCCTGCTCGACCGCACCGGCATCGACCCGGGCGCCGTCGAGGACGTGGTGTTCGGCAACGTCGACTCGGTCGGCGGCCAGGCCGGCGACATCGCCCGCACCTGCTGGCTGGTGGCCGGCGGGCCCGAGCACGTCCCCGGCACCACCGTCGACCGCCAGTGCGGCTCGGCCCAGCAGGCCGTCCACTTCGCGGCCCAGGCCGTGATGGCCGGCGTCAACGACCTGGTCGTCGCCGGCGGCGTCCAGCAGATGTCGCAGATCCCGATCAGCTCCGCCATGACCCTGGCCAGTGACCTCGGCTTCCCCGACCCGTTCACCACGTCGCCCGGCTGGGTCGACCGCTACGGCGACGGCGAGGTCAGCCAGTTCCGCGGCGCCGAGCTGATCGCCGAGAAGTGGGACATCACCCGCGACGAGATGGAGGAGTTCGCCGTCGAGTCCCACACCCGGGCCCTGCGGGCGCGGGCCGAGGGCCGCTTCGAGGCCGAGATCGCCCCCTACGGCGACGTGGCCCACGACGAGGGCCCCCGCGAGCCGAACTGGGACAAGATCCGCAGCCTGCCGACCCTGGTCGAGGGTGGCCGGGTCACCGCCGCCGTTGCCAGCCAGATCAGCGACGCCTCGGCCTCGCTCCTCATCGCCAGCGAGCAGGCGGTCAAGGACCACGGCCTCACCCCGCGGGCGCGCATCCACCACATGAGCGTCCGCGGCGACGACCCGATCTTCATGCTCACCGCCCCCATCCCCGCCACCCGCCACGCCCTGGAGAAGACGGGGATGACGATGGACGACATCGACGCCGTCGAGATCAACGAGGCCTTCGCCTCGGTGGTGCTGGCGTGGGAGCGCGAGCTCAAGCCCGACATGGCGAAGGTCAACCCCAACGGTGGCGCCATCGCCCTCGGCCACCCGCTCGGGGCCACCGGCGCCCGGCTGATGACGACGCTGCTCAACCACCTCGAGCAGACCGGCGGGCGCTATGGCCTCCAGACCATGTGCGAGGGCGGCGGGCAGGCCAACGTCACCATCATCGAGCGGCTCTGATCCCGTTGCCGTCGGCCAGCCGGTGCCCGCGCGCGCTCGCGCGGGCGCTCCTCGTCGCCCTCGTGCT
>DATHEV010000929.1:0-8947 GCA_035318405.1 Iamia sp. | reverse complement strand
CGACGATCGAGGCTTCGTCGGGTTCGACAACTACAGCGCCGTGCTGGGCAACTCGCTGTGGTGGCAGGACCTGATCAACACCTCGGTGATCATGGTGATCTCGGTGGTGATCGAGCTGCTCCTCGGCTTCGCCTTGGCCTTCGTCATGCACCGGGCCATCTTCGGTCGGGGTCCGGTCCGCTCGGCGATCCTCGTGCCCTACGGGATCATCACCGTCGTGGCCGCCTTCGCCTGGCGCTTCGCCTTCGACCCGACCACCGGCTTCGTGAACGGGCTCGTGGGGACGGAGCAGAGCTGGTTCACCGAGAAGTGGAGCTCGTACCTCGTCATCATCCTGGCCGAGATCTGGAAGACGACGCCGTTCATGTCGCTCCTGCTGCTGGCCGGCTTCACCCTCGTGCCCGACGACGTGGTCAACGCGGCCCGCGTCGACGGCGCCTCGGCCGGCTACCGCCTGCGCAAGGTCATCATCCCGCTGATGAAGCCCGCCATCCTGGTGGCACTGCTCTTCCGGGCGCTCGACGCCTTCCGCATCTTCGACTCGGTCTTCGTCATGACCCGCGGGGCCCAGGAGACCGAGAACGTGTCGATCCTCGGCTACAAGACGCTGGTCAGCCGGCTCAACCTGGGCCTCGGATCGGCGGTCTCGGTGCTGATCTTCGTCTGCGTCGTGATCATCGCCTTCCTCTTCGTCAAGGGCTTCGGGACGAGCCTGGCCCAGCAGCGAGGAGAGGACCTGTGAAGCCGGGCCCGCAGAACAGCACCCGCGACCGGATCTTCTGGGGGGCGGGCATCGTCATCGTGATCCTGTACGCCCTGATCCCGGTGGCGTGGATCGTGACGTTGTCCCTGAAGCCGGCCGAGGACGTCACCGACGGCAGCTTCTGGCCCAAGCACCCGACGCTCGACAACTACACGGGCGAGGGCGGCGTCTTCAAGGACGAGCAGTTCAAGGCGGCGTTGTGGAACTCGATCGGGATCGCCCTGATCGCCACCGTGCTGGCGGTGATCCTGGCGACGTTCGCGGCCTACGCCATCGTGCGGCTCGACTTCCCGGGCAAGACGCTGATCATGTCGGGGGCGCTGGCCATCGCCATGTTCCCGCCGGTCTCCATCATCGGCCCGCTGTTCAACATGTGGCGCGACCTCCACCTGTTCGACACCTGGCCGGGCCTGATCATCCCGTACATGACCTTCACCCTGCCGCTGGCCATCTGGACGTTGTCGGCGTTCTTCCGGGAGATCCCGTGGGACCTCGACAAGGCGGCCCGCATCGACGGCGCCACGCCGTTCCAGGCCTTCCGCAAGGTCATCGCCCCGCTGGCGGCGCCGGGCATGTTCACCTCGGCGATCCTCGTCTTCATCTTCGCCTGGAACGACTTCCTGTTCGCCACGTCGCTCACGTCCACCAACAAGGCCCGCACCGTCCCCGCCGCCATCACCTTCTTCACCGGGTCGTCGCAGTTCACCTTCCCGACGGGCCAGATCGCGGCGGCGTCGGTCCTCGTCACCGTCCCCATCATCGTGATGGTCCTCATCTTCCAGCGCCGCATCGTGTCCGGGCTGACGTCCGGCGCGGTCAAGGGCTGAGCCGCTCCCAGGAGGCACCGCACCCATGGCCGAGATCGTCCTCGACAAGGTCAGCAAGCAGTACGGCGACGGCTTCGCCGCCGTGAAGGAGGCCGACTTCACCATCGGCGACGGCGAGTTCTTCATCCTCGTCGGGCCGTCGGGCTGCGGGAAGTCGACGCTGCTCAACATGATCGTCGGGCTGGAGGACATCACCTCCGGCGAGATGCGGGTCGACGGCGAGCGGGTCAACGACGTCGACCCCAAGGACCGCAACATGGCGATGGTCTTCCAGAGCTACGCCATCTACCCCCACCTCACCGTGCGCCAGAACATGGAGTTCCCGCTCAAGCTGCGGAAGATGCCGGCGGACGAGATGAAGAAGAAGGTCGAGGAGGCGGCCCGGATGCTCGAGCTGACCGAGCACCTCGATCGCAAGCCCGGCAACCTCTCCGGCGGCCAGCGCCAGCGGGTGGCCATGGGCCGGGCCATCGTGCGCGAGCCGGCCGCGTTCCTGATGGACGAGCCGCTGTCGAACCTCGACGCCCAGCTGCGCGTCCAGATGCGGACCACCATCTCGAAGCTCCAGCAGCGGCTGGGCACCACCACGATCTACGTCACCCACGACCAGGTCGAGGCCCTGACCCTGGGCGACCGGGTGGCGGTCATGCGGCGGGGCGAGGTCCAGCAGGTCGACTCGCCCCGGGTGCTCTACTCCCACCCGGCCAACCTCTTCGTGGCCGGGTTCATCGGGTCGCCGGCGATGAACCTGCTGCCGGGCACGCTCGACGGCCACAAGCTGACCCTGCCGATGGCCGAGCTCGACCTGCCGAGCCCCGTCACCGACCGGCTCGAGTCCGGCGCCGGGGGCGAGGTCATCGCCGGGATCCGGCCCGAGAACTTCGAGGACGCCGAGCTGGTCGGCGACCGTGAGGCCCCGGGCGCCACCTTCACCGCCCACGTCGACGTGATCGAGTGGCTGGGCTCGGAGATGTTCGCCCACTTCGAGGTCGAGGGCGCCGCCGCCCACACGCTGTCGGACCTGGCCGCCGATCTCGAGAAGGTGGCCATCGGGGTGAGCGAGGAGGGCAAGGTCGAGGTCGTGGCCCGTCTCGACGTCCGCAGCGAGGCCCGCGAGCAGGCCGACCAGGAGCTCTGGGTCGACGCCCGTGCCATCCACCTCTTCGACCCCGAGTCCGGCCGCAGCCTCCTCGCCAGCCCCGACACCGAAGCCAAGATCGCCGAAGCCCCCGCCCTGGCAAAGGACTAGCGGCGGCCAAACCTTGTGCGAGGTCGGCCGTGCCACGGCACATCTCGCACAAGGTTCGGGTGGTTGGGGCCTCAGGCGGAGAGGAGGGCGGTGGCGGGTTGGCTGATGGGGGCGAGGGCGGGGTCGGGGGTGGTGAGGAGGGCGTCCTCGAGGGCGGCGAGGTCGGCCCGGTCGGCGGTGAGCGGGTCGTCGCCGGAGGCGAGGCGGGCGAGGGCCTCGGCGGCGGCGGTGTCGTCCCGGTCGTCGACCGCGGCGAGGTAGGCGGCGACGGTCAGCGCCGAGCCCACCGGGGCCGGCTCGGAGACGTCGCCCCCGGCGATGGCCGCCCGGGCGGCGTCGGTGGGGCGGGGCGGCGATGGCCCCCAGGCGGCCAGGACCCCGAGCACCAGCTCGGCCGGCAGGTCGAGCACCTCGCCGTCGAGGAGGGCGGCGGTGCGGTCGGAGGCGTCGTCCGACCCGTCGCCCAGGGCGGCCCCGGCCAGGTCGGAACGCCAGGCGGTGACGGCGTCGGCATCGGCCCCGCCGGTGAGGATCCGGTACACGCGGGCCAGGCCGACGGCGGCGGTCACGGCGTCGCGCTCGTCGTCACCGGCGTCGGCCTGGGCCAGGACCCCGGCCGCGGCGTCCCCGGCGGCGCCCCCGACGGCCCCGGCAGCGGCCAGCACGGGCCAGGTCCAGCGGCCGAGGGCGGCCACGACCGCGTGGTCGACGGGGTCACCGGCCACGAACGGGGCCACGACGGGGTCGGCCACCGCGGCCGGATCGGCGGCGAGGCCGAGGGCGGGCTGGGCCCGGTCGAGCAGCTCGGCCAGGTCATCGCCGCCGCCGGCCACCAGCCGCGGCCACCGCTCGCCCGAGCCGGCCAGCGCGGTCACGCCGGCGAGGGCGGCCTCCGGGGCGTCGGCGCGATCGGCCTCGTCGACCTGGGCCACGACGTCGGCCAGCGCCGACCGGTCGTCCGCCGTCGGCCCCTCGGGTCCACCCGGGATGAGCACGACCACGGCGAACGCCAGCAGGGCGGCGACCGCCAAGGCGCCGACGACGAGGATCCGGGTCCGCACCCACCCAGTGTGACCGGACGACCTCTCAGGACCGCGGCCGGGCGCCGTCGAGTGCTCTCGGTCACCCCGCCGAACGGTCGGTCCTGAGCGGCTCTGGGCCGCTCCTTCGTCGCGGCCCGGACCACCCGTGTCATCCTGCGCGGCCTCGCAAGCTCGGCCTCTCAGCCGGCGAAGATGCCGTCGAGCGCCTCGACCAGCTCGGGGTCGATCCGCTGCTTCTCGGCCTCGATGAGGCGCTCGACGGCCGCGAAGTCGGGGTCCGACAGGAGCAGGTCCTCGACCGCCGTCGGGCCCCCGTCGGCGGCGGCCTGCTCGAGCCGGCGCTGGGCGGCGGGCGAGAGACCGGCGTCGCCGGCCTCGATGTGGGCCAGCAGGAGCTCGGTGCGGACGAAGCTGGTGAAGTTGACGGGCAGGATCTCGTCGCCCCCACCGGTGGGGTTGCCGTAGTAGGCCTTCAGGGCGCCGTAGACGGCGGCGGCAGCGGTGCCCACGACGGGCGCCGCGCCCAGGGCGGAGCTGAAGAGCGATTCGAGGGCGGAGGTGGCCCCGCCACCCTCGACGACGTCGCGCAGGGCGTCGTAGCGGCTGCCGGAGGTCTCGCCCACGACCTCCTGGAGGACGATGCCGAGCTGGCTGAGGTCGCCGTCGCCCCCACCCTGGACGGCGGCGTGGATCTGGGCCTCGACGAAGTCGGTGAGGGCCCACGTGAACCCGCGGGCGGCGTCGGTGTCGTGGGCGATGCGGTCGAGCGCCCGCTGGAGCAGGTCCATGGCCTCGGGCGGGAGGTCGATGGGCGGGTCGCCGGGCACGGCGAGGGTGGTGCGGTCGCCGGCGATCCAGGCGTCGAGCAGCGGGTCGATCGTGCGGCCGAGGGCCTCGCGCACCGGGCCGCTGAAGCGGACGTAGTGGTCGTCGTTGCCGGCGTGGTCCTCGAGGTACTCGAGCAGGCCCAGGGCGGTGGCGACCCGCTCCTCGGGCAGCAGCCGCTCGCTGGTGGCGGCGGTGAGGAGGTCGCCGAGGGCGTTCTGGTAGCGGGCGTCGTCGGAGTCGTCGCCGGTGCCGCTCCCGCTGTTCTCGAAGCCGTCGTAGCGGGCGTCGAGCAGAGCGTCCCACGTGGCGGCCCGCTGGTCGTCACCCGACGCGGTCAGCCCGATGCCCCGGTCGACGATGGCGTTGGCCAGCCGGGGCGAGTCCGACAGCCCGTCGAAGAGGACGGTGAAGACCGAGGTGTCGCCGGCGACCGCCTCGAGCAGGTCGTTGTCGCCGTCGGGGTGCCAGGGGTCGTCGAAGATCCGCCAGAAGATGACCTCGCCGAAGGCCCGGGTGTCGGTGTCGACCTGGGTGGCGAGGAGGGCCAGGAGCTGGCCCCGCTCGGTGTCCTCGCCGTGGTAGCCGTCCCAGTCCCACTCCTCCTCGAGCGTGTCGATCCACTCCTGCGCCCGGATGGGGTCGTCCTCCAGCCCGAGGCTGGTGAAGATGCCCAGGTCCTCGAGCGTGCTCTCGCCCCGCTCCTGCCGGGTGCCCCCGTCCTCGATGTCGTCGCCGATGAGCTCGAGGGCGGCCCGCAGGTCGCGCGGCCCGGCGGCGGCGAGGAGCTCGGCGGCCCGCCGCTTGCGGGCCTCGAAGGCCTCGGCGGGGGAGAGGCCCTCGCCGGCGGCGTCGATCTCGCCGCGGATGAGGTCGAGGTAGCCGGCCAGCTCGGCCCGAGTGGTGGGGTCGCCGTCGTCCTCCGCCAGGTTGGCGTACTCGTCGGCCGCCTCCTCGGCCAGCCGCTGGCGCTGCTCGGGTGTGTAGGCGACGGGGAGGGGCTGGCCGAGCGCGCCCTCGTCGACGGTGACGACGCCGGCGCCGGAGTCGGCGACCCGGAAGCGGCGGGCGACCTCGGACAGCCCGCCGTCGAGGGTGCGGACCCGGCTCAGCGGCGCCGTCGGCACCGCCGCGCTGATGCCGTAGCCGCTGGGCAGCGCCGCGTTCAGGGCGTCGAGGGCGTCCTGGAGGGTGCCCGAGGCCCGGGTGACGGCGTCGACGCGGTCGCCCGACTCGGTGACGAAGGCGTCGAGCCGGCCCGGGTCGGCCGAGACGGTGCCCATCAGACGACCAGGCCCCCGCCGAGGGGCGCATAGGCGTAGCGGGTGACGGCGGACGAGGCCGAGGCCATCAGGGCCTGGACCTGGTCGATGAGGTTGGCGAGATCGGCCTGCGAGGCCGGGAGCTGGGCGTCGAAGCGGTCGCGGTGCCCGCCGGTCCACGCCTCCAGATCGGACTCGACGCCCTGGCGCCGGGCCGTCATCAGCTCCGAGGTGCGGTCGATCACGGCCTGGCCCGCGGTGCTGACCGCCGCCAGCTCGTCGGCGAACCTGGCCATGATCTCGAAGGGAAGCGGCCCGGGGGCCACGGGGTCGTCGTCACCCACGGGACCGGCCGTACCCTCACGAGATGCGCTGAAACATCACGAAGGGGTCAGAGCACCCCGGAACGACGTGGAGAGCGTCAGGGGGCCGGTTCGGGCCAGGGCGCCTCGCCCCGGGTGATGTTGGCCACGTCGGCCAGCGTCCGGGCCTCGAGCAGCGTGCGCATCTGGCGCCCGGCGTCGGCCCACACGGCCAGGAGGACGCACTGGCCCTCGTGGTCGCAGGCGCCGTTCTGGTGGGGCTCGCCGAAGTCGCCCACGACGATGGGGCCGTCGACCGCCGAGACGACCTGGGCCAGGGTGATCTCGGCCGGCTCGCGGGCCAGGACGTAGCCACCGCCCACGCCGCGCTTCGACCGCACCAGCCCGGCGCCCTTGAGGGCGAGGAGGATCTGCTCCAGGTAGGGCTGGGGCAGTCCCGTGCGCTCGGCGATGTCGCGCACCGACGTCGGCACCTCCTCGGGGTGGAGGGTCAGCGACAGCAGGGCGCGGCAGGCGTAGTCACCGCGGGTCGAGACCTTCACCCTCGGGATCCTACGGGGTGGCCCCAACCTGGGGGAGCGGGCACTACCGGAGCGCGGGTGGCGACCGATAGGGTCGCGGCGCTCCCGGGTGGTCCGGGGCGACGGAAGGGTCCACTCCGTGGGTGATCATCCTCTGATCCCGGACTACGGCGGCGCCTGCATCGCCAGCCTGGTCCCGGCGCTGCTCGAACCGGGCGACGTCGCCCCGTCGTGGCTGCCGGCCGCCGCCGTCGAGGCCGACCAGGTCGTGCTCCTCGTGCTCGACGGCCTGGGCTGGGACCAGCTCCAGGACCGCCGCCACCTGGCCCCGACCCTCTCGGCCATGGCCGGTCAGGCGATCACCAGCGTGACCCCCACGACCACGGCCACCGCTCTGACCTCGATCGCCACCGGTCTCACCCCCGGCGTCCACGGCGTCGTCGGCTACCGGGTCGCCGTCGAGGGCGAGGTCCTCAACATCCTCCGCTGGTCGACGGCCCAGGGCGACGCCCGCCGGCAGATCGACCCCGAGCAGTTCCAGACCCACCCCGCCTTCGCCGCCCAGCGCCCCGCGGTCGTGACCAAGGCCGAGTTCGCCTCGACCGGCTTCAGCGGGGCCCACCTCTGCCAGGTCCGCTTCAACGGCTACCGGGTGCCGTCGACGATGGTGACCGAGGTGGGCCGGCTGCTCCGGGGCGGCGAGCCGTTCGTGTACGCCTACTACGACGGCATCGACAAGGTCGCCCACGAGTACGGCCTGGGCGAGCACTACGACGCCGAGGTCGCCTTTGCCGACCGTCTGGTGGCCGACGTCCTCGCCACGCTGCCCCGCGGGGCGGCGATGGTGGTCACGGCCGACCACGGCCAGGTCCACGTGGGCGACAACATCGTCAAGCTGCACCGCGACCTCCAGCCCCACATCGCCCTCCAGTCGGGCGAGGGCCGCTTCCGCTGGCTCCACGCCCGCTCGGGCCGGGCCGCCGCCCTCCACGAGGCGGCCACCGCGCACCACGGCAACGACGCCTGGGTCGTCACCCGCGACGAGACCATCGAGGACGGGTGGTGGGGCCCGGAGGTCACCGATGCCGCCCGGGGCCGGCTCGGCGACGTGGCCCTCGTGGCCCGCGAGCCCGTCTCCTTCCACGACGACGCCGACTCCGGCCCGTTCGTGCTGATCGGGCGGCACGGGTCGCTCACGGCCGACGAGATGCTCGTGCCCTGCCTCGTCGGCACGGCCTGATCGCTCGTCGGGCGGAATACCCTGGCCCGTCCACCCCTCCGAGGAGAGCGATGAGCGACGCCGAGCCCACCCCCGCCGACGACCCCACCGTGCGCGGCGAGCTGGTCGATCCGTCCGAGGACGGCGAGGAGCGCCGGGAGGCGGTGGAGGAGCCGGCCAAGCTCATGCGGATCGGCTCGATGATCAAGCAGCTGCTGGAAGAGGTCCGCAGCGCCGATCTGGACGAGGCCGCCCGGGTGCGCCTGCGGGAGATCTACGAGACGTCGCTGCGCGAGCTGGGCTCGGCCCTGTCCGCCGACCTGCGCGAGGAGCTCGACCGGGTCGCCATCCCCTTCGGGGACAACGGCGAGATCCCGTCCGAGCCCGAGCTGCGCATCGCCCAGGCCCAGCTGGTGGGCTGGCTCGAGGGCCTCTTCCACGGCATCCAGGCCACCCTCTTCGCCCAGCAGATGGCGGCCCGGTCCCAGCTCGAGGACATGCGCCGCCAGCTCCCACCCGGCGCCGGTGGCGGCCAGGGCGGTCAGGGCGGGCCGAGCCCGACCGGTGTGCCCGGCGGTCGTCCCGGCACCCTGGGCGAGCCCGGCCCCGGCACCTACCTGTAGGAGATCAGGCCCGGCAGACGTCGCGGTCGTCGGCGGGCACCTCGGGCGTCTCGGCGGCCGCGCCGGCCGAGCCGGGCGGGCCGAAGCGACGGGCGAAGGTGAAGGCGTCCGGTGTGGGGCCGTGGGCGTCGATGTGGGCGACCTTGGCCATCGCCTCGGGCACGGTCGGCCGCGTGCCGGCCGGGACCCACCACAGGGCCTGGTGGTGGCTGGTCATCCGGGAGAACCACTCCCGCCGCCGGCGCAGGAACGCCACGTGGCCCGACCGGTACACGTAGTCGGCCAGGGCCTC
>DATHEV010000928.1:0-2506 GCA_035318405.1 Iamia sp. | reverse complement strand
GTCCACGCCGTCGGCCGAGGCGTGGAGGCTCCCGTCCTCGTCCGCCACCACGATGCGTCCACCGTCGTCGAGCACGTAGGTGCCTGCGGCCACCGCCCGCTCCGCAGGGGTGGATGCATCGTCGACCGGCACGTCGGGCCGGGGGAGGGGATCGCCGCTGGCGAGCGCCGGGCCGATGGCCTCCAGCAGCGCCTCGGCGGTGACGTCGGGGGTGTTCGAGGCGATCGTGAACACCCGCTCGCTGTCCGGCAGCCAGGCCACCACGACCTCGTGGCCCACATCGCCGCCACCGCCGGCCGACGCCACGACGGGCTCGCCGAAGCGCTCCTCGTCGAACACGACCCAGCCCGGTGCCTCCGCCGTGCCGTCCCCCGTGTCCACCTCGGGCCGGGCGACGGCCTCGGTCGAATCGGCGGACAGGAGCTCGCCGGTGAAGAGGGCGTGGGTCCAGGCGGCCAGCTGGGGCATGGTCATGGCCACGTCACCGTTGCCGGCCAGGGCCCAGTGCGGGCCGGCGAAGCTGCCGTCGGCCCCCGGCGCGCCGTCGTCGTGGTAGCCGACGGCTCTCGGGCCCGGCGCCGCCGGCTCGCCGTCCCAGAACCCGCCCGCCGTCGAGCCGTCGGGCAGGGCGAGCAGCCGCTCGGCGATGAGGTCGCGGTACGGACGGCCCGAGGCCTCCTCGGCGACGAGGGCGAGGAGCGTGTAGCCGGCGTTGGAGTAGAGGCTGTCGGTGCCGGGCGGGAAGGCGCTCTCGAGGCCGCTGATGGCGGCGATGGCGTCGTCCCGGCTCAGCGGCTCGTGGTCCTGCCCGTGCCCGCCCTGGAGCCCGCTCGTGTGGAGGAGCAGCTGCTCGATGGTCACGGCGGCCGCCGCCCCCTCCAGCTCGGGGAGCACCTCGCCCGCCGTCTGGTCGAGGCGCAGCTGACCGTCGTCGACCAGGGCGAAGACGGCCGCGGCGGTGACCGCCTTCGAGACCGAGCCGATGCTGAACACCGTGTCGACGGTGTTCGGTCGCTCCTCGTCCTGGTCGGCCAGGCCGAAGGCGGCCTCGCACACCGGCGCGCCGTCGGTGGTGAGGACCACGCTGCCGCTGAAGCCGGCCGCCCCCCAGGCGGCGAGGGCGTCGCCGACGTCGCCCGGGCAGGCGGTGTCGCTCGGCGGGGCGGCGCCGCCGTCGTCGGGCGGGCTCTCGGCGTCGGTGCCGCACCCGATCAGGACGACGAGCAGGGGGGCGACGAGGAAGGTCGCGACGAGCGGACGACGGAGGCGGTGGCGCACGGCGGGACCGTACGGACCCGCCTGTGAACCGGATGTGAACGAGGCGTCGGCCCCCGGATGGTCGCCGAGGGCTAGGCCGGGGCGCCGAGGGTGACGGGGAGGTGGGCGACGCCGCGGAGGACGATGCGGCCGTTCCACTCGATCTCGTCGGTGGCCAGCTCGGCGTCGGGGAAGCGGCGCAGGACCCGCGGGATGGTGGTGCGCCCCTCCAGACGGGCCAGCGCTGCGCCCAGGCAGTGGTGGACGCCGCTGCCGAAGCTGATGTGGTGGTGGGCGTCGGCCCGGGTGACGTCGAGCTCCTCGGCGGTGGGGCCGAACTTGGCCGGGTCGCGGTTGGCGGCGCCGAGGCCGGTCATCACGATCTCGCCCGCCTCGACCTCCTGGCCGGCCACCTCGAACGGCTCCAGGGCGATGCGGCGGGAGAACTGGACGGGGCTGTCGTAGCGGAGCAGCTCCTCGATGGCGCCGGCGTCGAGCGTCGGGTCGTCGCGCAGCGTCCGGGCCTGGTCGGGGTGGCGGAGCAGGGCCAGCAGGCCGTTGCCGATCAGGTTCACCGTGGTCTCGTGGCCGGCCAGGTAGAGGAGCGTGACGTTGTCGCGCAGCTCCTCGTCGCTGAGCGTCGTCCCCTCCTCCTCGGCCAGGACGAGGGCGCTGAGCAGGTCGTCGGCCAGGTGGTCGCGCTTCCAGGCGATGGCCTCGGCGACGATGCCGAACAGCTTCTCGCCGGCCGCGGCGATCTCCTCGGCGTGGACGACGGCCAGGATCGGGTCGAGCGACTGGGTGACGGTCTGCGAGAGGCCCCGCAGGATCTCGGCCTCGACCGAGTCGGGCATGCCCAGCATCTCGTGGATGACCTGGAAGGGCAGCGGGAAGGCCAGCTCGGCGATGAGGTCGACCGAGCCATCGGAGGCCGAGATGGCGGCGGCGGCGGCGAGACGCTCGTCGGCGACCTCGGCCACGCGCTCCTCCAGCCGGGAGATGGTGCGGGGCGTGAACGCCTTCGACACCAGCTTGCGGATGCGCGTGTGGTCGGGCGGGTCCATGCTGAGGATCGAGCGGCTGCGGCGCCCGCCGGCGGCCTCGAAGGCGGCGGCCAGCTCGGCCCGCCGGACCATGCTCGCGTTCTGGTCGTCGACCGACGTGCCCGGCAGCCGCAGGACCTTGTGGCAGTCCTCCCAACGGGACAGGAACCACAGGCCGGCGGGGGAGTGGTGCACCGGGTCGTTCT
>DATHEV010000927.1:0-2730 GCA_035318405.1 Iamia sp. | reverse complement strand
GCGCGACCATCGCCGACCTGCTGATCACGATGGCGATCCGGGGCCTCGACTACACCCCGCCGATCCACATCCGCTTCCCCGACTTCCTGAGCGCCCTGCTCACGGCCGACAGCGAGGTCCGCGCCGACGACTCCGTCTTCGATCTCCGCACCGCCCTGCGCGACTCGTTCGCGTCCTACGGGATCGCTCCCCGGGCGGCCGGCACCAAGGAGGTCCCCGGGCGCTGGGACCCGTTCGAGGAGCCGCTCGACCGGAGCGGCCTGCACCTCGTCGGCCTCCAGACCGACGAGACCGAGCTGTTCCGGCTGGCCTGGCGCAACCGGGACATGCTGGGTCTGAACCGCACCGCCTTCACCCGCATCGCCAGTGTCCGGCCGTGCGTACGGGTGTCGCCCGAGGACGGCTTCCAGCTGCGGGAGACGGTCGTCGAGCTCACCCAGTACGTGCGCATCGAGGCGGCCCAGCTGAAGGACTTCGGGCTGGTGAAGCCGCCGGACATGAAGCCGGAGGAGGAGCTGTCGCTCGAGGGAGGAGCGACGCTGATCCTCGACGAGTACGGCGAGCTCAAGTTCAACATCGGCAACGCCCTCCCGTCCCTGGACGACACACCGGCGGACCGGCGGGTGCACCAGGACCGGCTCGACTACCTGTGGCACAACGGCTTCATCGGCAAGGGCCGCTCGACGCTGTCGAGCCGGCTGGGCGAGCTCCACCTCCGGCGAGCCCTGCACGCCGCGTGCGGAACCGCCGCCACCGACCCGGCGGAGGCCTGGACGTGAGCGCCATCACCGGAGCCCGGATCCGCTCGTACAACGTCGGATTCGGCGACGCCTTCCTGCTGACGTTCACCTACGACGACGGCAAGGCCCGCAACGTGCTGATCGACTTCGGCAGCACCGCCCGCCCGGCCCGCCCGGGGTCGATGGAGGCGGTCGCCGAGAAGATCGCCGAGCACTGCGGCGGCTCGCTCGACGTGGTGGTGGCCACCCATCGCCACGCCGATCACATCTCGGGCTTCGGGGGCAAGGCCGGTGCGATCATCAAGACGCTGAAGCCGGAGCTCGTCATCCAGCCGTGGACCGAGGATCCCCGCCTCGACCCCAAGGCCACCGCCCCGTCGTCCGGGGGGCTCGCCCTGTCCCGTGGGCTGACCGCGTCGCTCTCGTCGATGCAGGCCTTCGCGGCCGCGGCCGCTCGCGAGGCGCCGGCCCTGGCCGGGTGCAAGGGGGTGTCGGCGGCGCAGGTCGAGCGCATCCGGTTCCTCGGCGAGACGAACCTCTCCAACGCGGCGGCGGTGAAGAACCTCGCCACCATGGGCAAGAACGTGTACGCCCACCACGGGTCCAAGCTGCCGATCAAGACCCTGCTGCCCGGCGTGAAGATCGACGTGCTCGGCCCGCCCACCTTGGAGCAGGCACCGGACATCGGCCGCATGGCCAGCAAGAACGCCCAGGAGTACTGGCACCTGGCGGCCGCCCGGGCCACGCGAGACGACACCGGCGGCGCCGGCCCGCTCTTCCCGGCCCGTGCGGCCACGACGGCCCTCCCGCAGGAGGCCCGGTGGGTGGTGCCCCAGGTCGACAAGGCGCACACCCAGGAGATGCTCGGCATCCTCCGCTCCCTGGACGATGCGCTCAACAACACCAGCCTCATCCTCCTGATCGAGGTGGCGGGCACCACGCTGCTCTTCCCCGGCGACGCCCAGTGGGAGAACTGGCGCTACGCCCTGGTCGACGCCCCGGACGCCGAGGCGACGTGCGCTCGCCTGGCCCAGACCTCCGTCTACAAGGTCGGCCACCACGGCAGCCTCAACGCCACGCCGAAGACCCTCTGGAACCTGTTCGCGCACCGCAGCACGGACCCCGAGGCGGCCGGTCGCCTGATCTCGATGATGTCGACCAAGGCGGACAAGCACGGGTCCACCCGGGCCGGCACCGAGGTGCCCCGGCGCAAGCTGGAGGACGAGCTCGAGGCCAGGTCGACCCTGGTGTCGACCAAGGGCATGACCGCGGCCAAGACCTTCTGGAAGGACGTCGACGTCCCGCTCTGAGACCGTGGCGCAGAGGGCGGGGCCTCGCCCTCAGCCGGCGTCGCCCTCGACGCCGGGGACGGCGCCGCCCCGCCCGTCGTCGATGGAGCAACGCCTCGATCGCCCGGGACCTGTCGATCTCGGAGAAGGCCGTCGTCCAGCACGCCTCGCACATCTACGAGCTGCTCGACCTCCCCCCCCGACATCGACGGCCACCCCGCGTCCTCGCCGTCATCCGCCATCTGTCCCGCCAGCACGGGGTGACCCCCGTCGGAGGGGTGGACGTCGGAGCGATGATCGGGCATGGACGCTCACACGCATGCCATCGCCGACACCCCGCTCCACCTCGGTCTCGGGGCGGTCGCCGTGCCGCTCGACGGGTTCTCCTGGTCGCCGGAGTACCTCGCGGCCTACGGCGAGCGCTTCGCCACCGACGAGGACGAGGGCCGGCTCGTCACCTGGTTCGACATGGCGGCCGACTGGGACAGCTGGGAGGCCCACCCGGCAGGGGAGGAGGTCGTCCTCTGCGTCAGCGGCCGGTTCCGCCTGCACGTGGAGCTCGACGGCGACACCACGGTGGTCGAGGTGGGCCCCGGTGAGTACGTGGTCAACCCGCCCGGGGCCTGGCACACCGCCGATGTCGTCGAGCCGGGCAGCGGCCTGTTCATCACCCCGGGCAAGGGGACGACCCACCGCCCCCG
>DATHEV010000926.1:0-4943 GCA_035318405.1 Iamia sp. | reverse complement strand
CGGAGCCGCCGCAGTGGCCAAGAGCGACAGCGTGAGCCTGAAGAAGGACGGACCGTCTCCCAAGGAGTCGGCCAGCGAGGTCTTCACCCTCGTCCGCGACTACGCCAAGCAGGAGACCGTCGACCCCCTGAAGGGTCTGCTCGGCTTCGTGAAGTGGGGCCTGATCGGCGCCCTCCTGGTGGGCATCGGCCTCATCGAGCTCATGCTGGCGGTGCTCCGGGTCTCGCAGTCCGAGGGGTCCGGCGTCTTCGACGGGCGCCTGTCGTTCGTCCCGTACGTCATCACCCTCGCGGTCGCCACCCTCGTCCTCTACTGGGCCAAGCGGGGCATGTCCTCCAAGAAGTCGCCCACCGCAGGAGCCTCTCGATGACCGCACCCACCACCGAGGGCAAGATCACCCGCGGCGACATCGAGTCGAAGCTGCGGGAGATCCAGGGCGAGGTCGACGAGACGGCCGAGTCGGCCAAGGGCATGGCCGTGGCCGTCGGAGCCGCGATCGCCGTGGGCGTCGTCGTGGTGATCTTCCTGCTCGGCAAGCGCCGGGGCAAGCGGGGGACCACCATCGTCGAGGTCCGGCGCTTCTAGGCGCCAGGCTCCCATCGTGCCCAAGAAGGTCACCCCCCCGCTCCGCGGCATCTGGAAGCAGGTCGCCCGGGCCCAGCGTCTGGGCATCTCCGGCGGCATGGCCGGCAAGGGCGGCACCTGGTTCGCCGTCGGCGTGGGGGCCTGGGGCCTCCAGCGCGTCCGCTCCATGGCGGCCAAGGAGGACGAGATCCTCCTCCGCGAGCCGCTCGGCCCCGGCGAGACGCTCACGATCCGCCACGAGACCATCACCCGGCGCCAGCTCGACGAGCGCCAGAAGCAGTCCCAGCGCGAGCAGAAGCAGCTCGACCAGCAGGCCAAGACGGCGGAGAAGGCGGCCAAGAAGGCCCGCAAGGGGCTGAGCCGGGCCGAGAAGCGCCAGGTCGACGCCCAGAAGGCCCAGGCCACGACGCGCAAGAAGCGCCGTCGTCGCCGCTGACCCGCCGGCGGTCACTCGGTGCCTGGCACCGAGTGGCCGTTCGGGCACCCCTGCCCCCGTCAGGTGGTGGGGGGCGCGGCGGCCGGGGCGGCCATGATGGGCGCCGTGCAGGTCCGCCTCCGCAACCCCAGCCGCACCGTCGAGATGGACGGGCCCGTCACCGTCCGGGTGCTGGTCGACCGGCTCGGGCTCAACCGGGAGTCCGTCCTGGTGATCCGGGACGGCACCCTCGTGCCCGGCGACGAGATGCTTCCGGCCGACGCCGAGATCGAGATCCGGCCGGTCATCTCCGGGGGAGCGGTCGGGTGAAGTGCCGAGTCTGCAAGGGTCCGGCCGTCATCGACATCCGCCGCCACAACAGCAACTTCTGCGTCGAGCACTTCCTGCGCCTGTGCCGTGACCAGGTCGCCAAGGCCATCAAGCAGTTCTCGATGCTCGAGCCCGGCGACCGGGTGCTCGTGGCCGTGTCCGGCGGCAAGGACTCGCTCGCCCTCTGGGACATCCTGAACGAGCTGGGCTACCAGGTCGACGGTCTCTACGTGGGGCTCGGCATCGGCGACTACAGCGACGTCTCGGGCCAGTTCGTCCACCGCTTCGTCGAGGAGCGAGGGCTGGAGCTGGTCGAGATCGACCTGCGGGCCGACGAGGGCTTCGACGTGCCCACCGCCGCCGCCGTCACCAAGCGGGTGCCGTGCTCGGCCTGCGGGATGTCGAAGCGCCACCTGTTCGACCGGGCGGCCCGCGAGGGGGGCTACGACGTCGTGGCCACCGGCCACAACCTCGACGACGAGGCCGCCGTGCTCTTCGGGAACCTGCTCAAGTGGCAGACCGACTACCTCGGCCGCCAGCGCCCGATGCTCCCGGCCCGGGACGGCTTCCCCAAGAAGGTGAAGCCCCTGGTCCGCCTGACCGAGCGGGAGATGGCGGCCTACTGCGTCCTGCGGGGCATCGACTACCAGGTCGAGGAGTGCCCGATGGCCGCCGGCAACAAGCACCTCGGCTTCAAGGAGACGCTGAACGACCTCGAGGTGCGGTCGCCCGGGGCCAAGCACGACCTGTACTTCGGGTTCCTCGAGCGGGCCGTCGACCGGTTCGGCACCGCCGGCGAGGCCACGGGTGAGCTCGAGCTCGGGGCCTGCGCCGAGTGCGGGGCGCCCACCACCGGCGAGGTGTGCGCCTTCTGCCGCCTCTCCGCCCGAGCCCGCGACGCCGAGCCCGTGCCGCTCGGCCCGCCCCGGAGACGGCGACGATGACCGACGACCTGACCACCACCGAGCCCGACGACGACGCACCGCCGTCCTCCGAGCCGGCCGACCTCACCGTCCCCTCGGCCGTCGAGGCCGACGGCGAGCCGTCGCCGCCCGCGGACCCCGCCGATCCCGTGGTCGAGCGCGAGCCCCACCGCCCGCTGGTGCCCGGCGACATGGTGCTGCTGGTCGACACCAAGCACCGCCGCTACCTGGTGACCCTGGAGGCCGGCGGCGAGTTCCACTCCCACGCCGGCTTCATCAACCACGACGACCTCCTGGGGCGCGACGCCGGCCGCGAGGTCCGCTCGACCCGCAACTCGAAGTACCTCGTGCTGCGGCCCACCCTGAGCGACTTCATCCTGAAGATGCCCCGGGGAGCCCAGGTCGTCTACCCGAAGGACATCGGGCCGATCCTGATGCTGGCCGACCTCCAGCCGGGCGTGCGGGTGCTGGAGTCCGGCGTGGGCTCGGGCGCCCTGTCGATGGGGATGCTGCGGACCGGCGCCGACATCGTCGGCTACGAGCTGCGGGAGGACTTCGCCACCCGGGCCCAGCGCAACGTCCGGGGCTTCCTGGGCGAGGAGGTCATGGACCGCTACCGGGTCCAGGTGCGGGACTGCTACGAGGGCATCGACGAGGAGGGCCTCGACCGCATCGTCCTCGACCTGCCCGAGCCCTGGCTGGTCGTCCCCCACGCCGTCGACGCCCTCGTGCCCAGCGGGATCCTCGTCGCCTACACGCCGCAGATCACCCAGGCCGCCCAGCTGCGGGACGCCCTGGAGCGGAACGGCTTCGCCCAGGCCGAGACGCTCGAGATCATGCAGCGGGGCTGGCACATCGAGGGCATGGCGGTCCGGCCCAACCACCGCATGGTCGGCCACACCGGCTTCCTGACCCACGCCCGGCTGCTCCGGCCCTGATCCACCGCCCCGACCCGTGCTCGATCTCATCATCATCCTCCTGCTGGTCGGCGCCGGCGTCGGCGGCTACCGGCTGGGCTTCGTGGCCCGGGCCGCCTCGTGGGCCGGGATGCTGGTGGGGCTGTTCGTCGCCGCCCGGCTGATGCCCCGGGTGATCGAGTCGCTGGGCGAGGACGCCAGCCGCACCGGCCTGCTGCTCGTCGCCGCCGGCCTGCTGCTGGGCGGGGCCGCCATCGGCCAGGCCCTCGGCCTCCTCGTCGGGAGCCGGGCCCAGACCGGCATCACCACCACCGCCGGCAAGCGGGCCGACCACTGCGGCGGGGCCGTGGCCGGTGTGTTCGGCTTCCTCGTGATCGTCTGGCTCCTGGTGCCCGCCGGGGCCGACATGTCCGGCTGGCAGGCCCGGGCCGTGCGCCAGTCGAAGATCGTGGCCGCCCTGACCGACACGCTGCCGGAGGCGCCCGACGCCACCCGCACCCTGCGGCGGCTGCTGGGCGACGGCTACCCGCAGGTGTTCGAGGGCCTCGACCCCAGCCCCGAGGTGGGGCCGGTGCCCGAGCAGACCGGTCTCTCGCAGGAGCAGGCCCAGGGCCTCTCCGGGTCGATCGTCAAGGTCGTGGGCGAGGCCTGCGGACGGATCCAGGAGGGCACCGGCTGGGTGGTCGAGCCCGGGGTCGTGGTCACCAACGCCCACGTCGTGGCGGGCGAGTCCGAGACGGTCCTCCAGCGCCAGGACGGCTCCGAGGTCGACGCCACCCTGGTCGCCTTCGACCCCGAGCGCGACCTGGCCGTGCTGTCGTCGCCCGAGCTCGGGGCGCCGGCCCTCCCGGTGGGCGAGTCGGCCGTCGACCAGCGGGGTGCCGTGTTCGGCCACCCCGGCGGTGGCCCGCTGGAGCTGTCGCCGTTCATCACCCGCCAGCGGATCACGGCCGTGGGCACCGACATCTACGGCTCGCCCGGCACCGAGCGCGACGTGCTGGTGCTGGCCTCCGACCTGGCGCCCGGCGACTCCGGCTCGCCCCTGATCGACACCGCCGGCCAGGTGGTGGGCGTCGCCTTCGCCATCGCGCCCGACCGCGACGGCGTCGCCTACGCCCTCTCGACCGACGAGCTCAGCGCCGTCCTCGACACCGCCGGCACCCAGGCCCTCGACGCCGGCCCCTGCGCCGCCTGACCCCGACCGATCTGCGAACTCGGTGGGATAGGTGACCGAAACGCGTCACCTATCCCACCGAGTTCGATCAGAGGGTCAGGAAGTGGGCGGCGTTGCGGTCGGCGATGGCCATGATGCCGGCCTGGGGGTTGACGCCGGGGGCGTCGGGCAGCAGCGAGGCATCGGCGACGTGCAGGTTCGTGAAGCCGTGGACCCGGCCGAAGCTGTCGGTGCCGGTGCGGCTCCGGTCCTCGCCCATGCGGACGCTGGAGGTGAGGTGGATCGTCATGAGGTTGGCGGTGGCCGGGGTGACGGCGTCCCACCAGCGGGCCAGGTCGGCCGGCTCCCGGGCCACGCCGGCGCCGTCGACCGACGGGTAGAGCTCGGTGGCCCCGGCGGCGAGGAGCAGCTCGCCCAGGTGGAGCAGGCCCCGGGTGAGCCGGCTCATGTCGCCCGCGGTGAGGCGGTGGGTCACGACGGGGGAGTCGAGGCCGGGCACGGCCAGGACCAGGCCGGAGCCCTCGCTGCGGATGGCGGCGTAGTAGACGGCGATGCTCTCCCAGTCCTCGAGCGCCTCGGCGAAGGGCTCGCCCGACTCG
>DATHEV010000925.1:0-2016 GCA_035318405.1 Iamia sp. | reverse complement strand
GTGGTCGCCATCGGCAAGAAGCACCACAAGAACCCGAGCGTCACGGTGTCGGTCGGCGGCTTCGTGCCCAAGCCGTTCACCCCGTTCCAGTGGTTCGGGCAGAACACCCGCGAGGAGCTCCACCGCAAGGTGAACCTCCTGCGCGACGCCACCCGGCGCGACCACGGCGTCCAGCTCAAGTGGCACGACCCCAAGGCCACGACGGTCGAGGGGATCATGTCTCGCGGTGATCGTCGTCTCGCGGCGGTGATCGAGGACGTCTGGCGCCACGGCGGCACGTTCCAGGAGTGGAGCGAGAAGTTCGATCTCCAGCTCTGGCTCGACGCCCTCGAGCGCAACGGCCTCACCGTCGAGGAGCTGGTGTACCGGCACCGCACCGAGGACGAGACCCTGGCGTGGGACCACCTCTCCGCCGGGCTCCACAAGGACTTCCTGTGGCAGGACTGGCGCGACGCCCTCGACGAGGTCGGGCTCGAGGACTGCCGCTGGACGCCGTGCTACGACTGCGGCGCCTGCACCGGCTACGGCATCGAGCACGTCGTCGCCAACGCCACCCCGCCCGCCGGCGGCAGCCAGGGCACCGGCCAGTCGCCCTCGGCCGTCCCCGTCATGCTCGGCGCCAAGCCCGTCGGCGAGCCGGTCGGAGCCATCTCGTGACGACGACCGAGACGGTGCTCGAGACCGACACTCCGGCCGACGCCGAGATCGAGACCGCCCCGAAGGGCCCCGGACCGCTCCAGCTGGTGAAGATCCGCATCCGCTTCTCCAAGGTGGGCAAGATCCGCTTCACCAGCCACCGCGACGTGGCCCGCATCTGGGAGCGCGCCCTGCGCCGCGTCCAGCTGCCCGTCGCCCGCTCGCAGGGCTTCTCGCCCCGACCCAAGCTCCACTTCGGCCTCGCCCTGTCCACCGGGCACGAGTCACTGGCCGAGTACCTCGACGTCGACCTGGTCGAGGGCACGACCGTCGACCTCGCCTCCCTGCCGGACCTCCTCACCCCCGCGCTGCCCCGTGGCCTGACCGCCACGGTCGCGGGCGAGGTCCCACCCGGCACCCCGTCGCTCCAGCACGCCGTCACCAGCAGTCGCTGGGAGATCGAGGTGGGCGGCCTCGATCTCCCGACGCTCGCGGCGCGGTCCGAGGTCCTCCTCGCCGCGCCCGAGATGGTGATGACCCGCCAGCGCAAGGGCAAGGACGTCACCGAAGACGTCCGCACCCACCTGCACCACCTCCAGGCCGTCGACCGCGACGGCGTCCCCCTGCTCATCACCGAGCTCGGGGCGCAGAACCGCGGCCTGCGGCCCAGCGAGCTCATCGCCCTCCTGGGCGAGGATGCCCTCGCGGCGCGAGTGTGCAGGACCCACCAGTTCACAGAGCACGACGGCATCCGGACAGAGCCCCTCGCGGCCCCGGACCCCACGCCTGCTCCGCACGCCCAGGTGCGTGCGTCATGAGAAGGGAACGCACCCATGACCGACGCCGACCAGACCCCCCGCGGGTCGACGGCCTCCCCCGAGCCCACCCCCCGGACCGAGCGCCCACCGGCCTCCGGTTCCGCCACTGCATCCGAGACGAGGTCCGACGCTCCGTCGTCCCCGCGCCCCGGTGCCGGGAACGCGTCCGACGGGCCTGACGGCTCGTCCGACTCGTCCGGTGGCGGCGGACGCCGTCGCCGCGGCTCCCGCGGCGGCCGTGGCCGCAGCGGTGGCGAGGGCGATGGCGCCCCCGACGGCGGCGACGCCGAGGGCGCGCCGCGGAGCACCGGCGCGCCCGGCGCCCGCCCGGGCCCGACGGCCTCCGACGCCGTCGCCCCGACCGGCGGTGCCCCCGCCGGTCGACCCAAGATCGGCGACACCCGCCCGGCCCCGCCGCCGGGCAGCGAGGCCGCCACCGGCGGAGGCACCGACGCCGCCGGCACCAACGAGGCCGGCGACGGCACCGCACCGGCCCGCAAGCGCCGGCGCCGGGGCGGCCGCGGGCGGGGCAAGGGTGGAGGCCAGGGCGGCGGCGCCGCCG
>DATHEV010000924.1:0-3905 GCA_035318405.1 Iamia sp. | reverse complement strand
CAGGCCCAGGACGGCCATCTGGAGCGGTACCGGGCCACCGTCGGGATCGACGAACTGGGTGAGGATGGCGGCGAAGAACACGATGACCTTGGGGTTGGCCACGCCCACGACGTAGCCGTCGAGCCACAGCCGCCGGTTCGACCGGGCCGGCACCGCCTCGCTGGCGGTGAGGTGGAGGTCGCGGCGGTGCCGGAAGGCCTGGACGCCGAGATAGATCAGGTAGGCGGCGCCCACCAGCTTCACCACCGTGTAGACGGCGATCGACCGCTGCACGAGCGCCCCCAGCCCGGCCGCCACCAGCACCACCTGGGTGTAGGCGCCGCAGGCGTTGCCCAGCACCGTGAGGATCGCGGCCCGACGGCCGAGGGCCACGCCCCGGCTGACCACGAACATCACGCTGGGTCCGGGCACGACGATCAGCAGGAACGCGGTGGCCGCAAAGGTCAGCAGCGCATGGGTCGACACCATGGCGCTGGACAGTACCGCTCCCCCGATCGCGGGAGCGCCGGGGTTCCGCTAGGCGCCGGTGCGGCGGAAGAGGGTGATCTTGTCCTCGCCGACCTTCTCGCGGAGCTCGGGGTCGTCGATGCCGAGGCCCTCCTCGGGGGCCAGGCACAGCACGCCGGCCTTGCCCTCGATCTCGTTCTTGTGGACGGCCAGGGCGGCGTCCCCGCTCTCCTCGAGGGCGTAGACCTTCGACAGCAGGGGCTGGATCTTGCCCTCGCACAGGAGCTGGTTGGCCGCCCACGCCTCCTTGTAGTTGGCGAAGTGCGAGCTGACGATGCTCTTGAGCTTCATCCAGAGGTGACGGTTGTCGTACTCGATCATGTAGCCGCTGGTGGCGGCGCAGGTGAGGATCTTGCCGCCCCGGGCGGCGACGAAGACCGAGGCGCCGAAGGTGGAGCGACCGGGGTGCTCGAACACCATGTCGACGTCGCGGCCGATGAGCCCGCGGATGTCCTTGCCCAGCCGGCGCCACTCCTTCTCGTCCTGGGTGTGTTCGTCCTTCCAGAACTGGTAGCCGGCGGCCTTGCGGTCGATCACGTGCTCGCAGCCCATGTCCTTCAGCAGCTGGGCCCGCTCGGGCGAGGACACCACGCCGACGGGGATGCCGCCGCCGTTGAGGACGTACTGGACGGCGTAGCCGCCGATGCCACCGGTGGCGCCCCAGATGAGGACGGCCTGGCCCTGCTTGATGTCACCGGCGTGCTTGCTGACGATCATCCGGTAGGAGGTCGAGTTGCACAGCGCGTTGCAGGCCGCCTCCTCCCAGGTGAGGTGGGCCGGCTTGGGCATCAGCTGGTTGGCCTTGACGACGGAGAGGTCGGCCAGGCCGCCGAAGTTGGTCTCGAAGCCCCAGATGCGCTGGTTGGCGGCGAGCATGGAGTCGTCGTGGGCCGACGCGTCCTGGTCGTCGAGGTGGTTGCAGTGCACCGTGACCTTGTCGCCCGGCTTCCAGTTGCGCACCGCCGAGCCGACCTGGACGACGACGCCCGAGGCATCGGAGCCCACGATGTGCTCGTCGCGGGCGTGGCGGGCGCCCCACACCGACTCGCGGCCCAGGCGGTCGAGGAAGCCGAAGGTGGGCAGCGGCTCGAAGATCGAGGTCCACACCGTGTTGAAGTTGATGGCCGACGCCATGACGGCCACGTAGACCTCGTCGGGGGCCAGCTCGGGCGTGGCCACCTCGTCGACGTGGAGCGACTTGCGGGGGTCCTTGTCCTCCGACGCCACCCCGTCCCACATCCCCGTCTCGGAGCGCTTGACGAAGGCGGCCCGGTACGACTCCGGCACCTTCAGGCCGGCGATCTCGTCGCCGGATGCACCGGCCTGGATGGCGTTCAGGATCTCCTGCATGGCCCGGGACACTAGGTGCCGCCCGGCACCCCCTCCCAAGACCGCTGACCTCAGCCGGGGCAGGGGTCGATGGTGAAGGACCAGGACCCGGCGGGGGTGGTGGAGGTGCCGTCGGAGGCCTGAACCCGCCAGGTGTAGGGGCCGGGCGTGGTGAAGCCCTGGAGCGTCGCCCGGTAGCGACCTCCGGACAGGTTCATCGGGATGCCGGCACCGCCGCCGGGGCCGGTGTGGAACAGACGCACCGACAAGGTGCCACCCGTGTCGTCGACGACGACCGACGCCACGGCGCTGTCGTTGTCCGGGTTGCAGGCAGCGGTCTGGAAGTGGTCCGAGGAGAGCTGGGGCGAGCTGATCGAGGGGGCCGGGTTCGGTGGTGGCGGCGGGGGCGGGGTCGTGCCCGGGGGCGAGGTGACGATCCCGCCACCCCCGTCGGGAGTCGGTGCCGTGGGTCCGGCGGCCGGGCCGCCGCTCCCGCCGTCGGGCGGCAGGGTCGTGGTGGTGGGCCCCGGCCCGTTCGGCGTCGTGCCCGGGGTCGTCGAGGTCGACGTGGTGGTCGCCGGGGACGAGGTCGTGGTGGCCCCGTCCTCGGTGGCGGTGCCGTCGGGGTCGTCGGCCGTCCCGGACGGGTCGTCGCCGGCGGGATCGCCGGCCTGCTCGGTCCCGCCCTCGGCCCGGACCTCGTCCTCGGACGTGCGGGCCGCGGTCCGCCAGACCACCAGCGTCCCCAGGAGGACGAGCACCGCGGCCGCGGCGGCGATGGCGGCCCGCCGGCGGACCTGGGTGGAGAGATCGCCGCGCTCGGCCCGACCGTGGGCGGGCGCGCCAGGCGGGTCGGGGGGGAAGCCGTCGGCGTCCCAGGTGGGCGTCTCGGTGACGTCGGGGGCGGGCGCGCCGCCCCAGACCCGCTCGGCCCCGGCCACGATGGCGGCCCGGAGGTCCGTGGTGGCGAGCACGACCGGGGCCCCGATGGCCAGCGAGCCGAGCGGCGCGACCAGCCCGGAGCGACGGTCGTCGCACACCGCGCAGCTGTCGACGTGACGGGCGACCCGCTTGCGCATGAGGACGGTGAGGCGGCCGTCCCAGTCGCGCAGGATGCCGTCGAGCTGGTCGCAGTCACGCCGGCCGTGGCGGGCGACGAGCAGCGCCCCGAGGGCCCGCTCCAGCCGCTCGCGCATGCGCCCGGTCACCATCGAGACCTGCCCCGGCTTGATCCCGGCGGCGGCCGCCAGCTCGCCGCCGGTGAGGCCCTGGCGGAGGTGGAGCTCGAGCAGGACGCGGTCGCCCTCGTCGAGGCCCTCGGCCGCGGCCCACACCAGCTCGGAGGCCTCGCCGCCCTCGGCGGCCCGGGCCCCGTCGCCCTCGGGGGCCACGTCAGCGGTCATGGCCCGACCTCCCGCCAGCTCGGTCGGATCCTCGGACAGCGCCGTGCGGGCCCGTCGGCGCAGGCGGGACAGGCACTGGGTGCGAGCGATGGCGTAGAGCCAGGGCCGCAGCCGCTCGGGGTCGCGCAGCTGCCCGATCCGCTCGGCCGCCACGAGGATCGTGTCGTGGAGGGCGTCGGCCGCCTCGTGCGGGTCCCGCAGCATGCCGGTGCAGAAGCCCAGCAGCCGTTCGGCGTAGCGGTCGTAGAGGTCGGCGACCGCCGCCGGGTCGTGGCTGACCAGCCCGGCGACCAGCGTGGCATCGGCTGTCGGTGTCGCCGTCGGGGGCGGCGCTCCCTCGATCTGCAGCCCGCTCATGGCCTCTCCTCCCACCCCGTTCGGCCGTCGCCGGTGCGGTGGACTGGTGGTCCGACCATACATCTCGCCTCCCGCCCGTGTGCGTGCGCATGGTTCGGGGACGCGCCGACCTGGCCCGATCGCACACCTTTGGGGCGGACCAGCCGATGGGGAGCCGTCTGACCACGGTGCGCGTTCGCCAGCCGCCCTATCGCTCGCCCTGCGTCGCATCTACCATGTTCGGCAGCCGCCGTGGCGGATCCTGCGGGGATCTCCCTACAGATCGCGCTGCCACCGCCGATCAGGTGGTGGTCGCCCCGGCGACGAACG
>DATHEV010000923.1:0-5706 GCA_035318405.1 Iamia sp. | reverse complement strand
AGCAGCCGGAGCGGGGTGCCGGCCACGTCGATGGCCTCGGTGACCTCGAGGGGCCCCACGATGAACGCCACGAGGTAGGTGGACATCGTCATGGTCTCGGCGAAGCGGACCCGCCGCTGCCCGTCGAGCACCTCGTCGGCGACGATCGCCGCGTTCGACACCGCGTGCAGGTCGTCATCGAGGTGGAGGGTGATGGCGAACCGGGCCTTGAAGTCGGGCTCGTCCCAGCACGGGAAGGCCCGGCGGGCGTCGGTGGCCTCGAACTGGGTGGTGGCGATGACCCGCTCGGTGCCGTCGTCGTCGACGAAGGTCGAGCGGTAGAAGCCCCGCAGCTTGTCGTTGAGGACGCCCCGGAAGGCCAGGTGCACCGTGGCTGCGCCGGGGGGGAGGGGATCGCCGTCGAGGGTGAGGGTGGCTCGCTCGAGCTCCGGGTCGAGGGCGACGCCGACGTCGCGGCGGGTGCCGTCGACGTCGATCCACGCCTCGTCGACCTCGAGCTCGATGGCGTTGAGGACCACCTCGGCGACCGCCTCGACCACGTCGACCTCGACCGCGACGGTCCCCGAGAACGTGGCGGCCTCCAGGTCGGGCACCAGCCGCAGGTCGTAGCGGCGGGGGAGGACGGTCCGGGGCAGGCGGTAGGGGTTGGTCTCGGGCACCGTTCGACCCTACCGGGGGGTGCGGACCGGGGCGGCGGGACCCTCAGGGCGGTGCCGTCGTCGAGCTGGTGGAGGGCATGGTGCTGGCGATGATGGTCTCTCGCGGCCCCGTGTCGGGGGGCGTCGGCGGCCGCGGCCGCGGGGGAACGTCGGCGCGGCCGAGCTCGGCCACCGTGACGGCCTCGTCGAGGACCGGGGTGTGGTCCTCGGCGTCGGCCAGGAGGTCTCTCCACTGCTCGACGGAGGCCGGTACCAGTGCCTCCACGAGGAGGGTGGCGGCGTTGGCGATCCCGGCCCGGTCCCGCGTCGGGTCCGGGGCGTACGACCAGAGGGTGAGGTCCACCTCCGGCCCGGCCACGCCGTAGTGCGCCATCCAGGGCTCGGACTCGAAGGCCAGGGACTGGACCGCCATCCCCTCCCGGGCCACGCGGTAGGGGCGGGCGTCGGGCTGGGCCCGGAAGTACCCGGCGCCCGGAGGCGCCATGACGTAGGTGAGCACGAGCCCGTCGGCCGTCGTCACCTCGACCTCGACGGAGGTGTGCTGCTGCGGCGGCTCGGTCCACCGGTCCGCCACGGTGAACCCGGACGGCACCACGTCGACCGTGCCCTTGGTCGCCGTGCCGGCGCCCGCCACCTCCCGGGCCAGGGCCACCAGGTCCTCGGCGCTGACCCCGCTGCTCTCGAGCATCCACGGCACGCGGCCGATCTGCCAGGCGAGCCGGTGCTCCTCCCCGACGAGGCTCCGCGACAGCCAGCCGGGCAGGGGGCCGAGGTCGAGCTCCTCGTCCTCGGCCCGCTCCGGTCGGGTGAGGTCGTCGGCACCCGGGCCCCGGTCGGTGTCGGCCATCCCGCAGTAGTCGGTGGTGAGGACCACCGATGCCCCGTCGTCGGGCCGCACCCAGCGGACGCCCCGAACCGGCTCCTCCTCCGGTCCGGGGCATCGCTCGGCGTCGGGTCGGCTGGCGAGCACCGAGGTGACGCTCCAGCCGTCGGGCAGGTCGACCGGGACGAACCAGCCCGACGGCCCGGCCGTGGTCCCGGCCCGCTGCGCCGGGGCGTCGTCGGGACGGGACGCCACCACGACGCCGGCGACGATCACGAGCAGCGCGGCGGCGGCCGCCAGCACCGCCACCCGGCGGGCGGGGCTCGTCGTCGCCGTCCCCGTGAGGGGTGGCGCGGCGTGGGGACCCTCGTCGAGGACCCGAGACCGGATCATCGCCCAGGCGGGGTCGACCGGCGCCGAGGCGGCGGCAGCGAGGGCGGCCCGCAGGCGCGGTTCCCCTGCGTGGGCGGTGGCGAGGTCACCGGCCATCGTCGAGCACCTCCTCGAGCGAGGCCAGGCCTCGGTGGATCAGCGAGCGGACCGTGGCCGGCCGGGCCCCGAGGATGGTGGCGATGTCCTCGGTCGACAGGTCGGCCCAGAAGCGGAGGACGATGGCGACGCGGCGTCGCTCGGGCAGCTGCTGCACGGCCTGCCACACCACGTCGAGGTCGGCGGGGAGAGGCGGCGGCGGCGACGGGAGGGGCGGCGGCTCCGGGTTGCGCTCCACCGTGCGCCGCCGGCGCCCGTGGTCGCGACACAGGTTGACGAGTGCCGTGCGCAGGTAGGCGGAGGGGCTGTCGGCGTCGGCGACCCGCTCGGCCACCCGGACGAACGCCTCCTGGGCCAGCTCCTCGGCCCGGTGGTGGTCACCGACGAGCAGGCGGGCCAGACGGACGGAGGCGGCGTACTGGTCCCGGTACAGCTGTTCGAGCACGGCGAGGGGGTCGCCCGTCCCCCTCGCCGCACTCGTCGGTTCCCGCCGGGGATCCCCAGGCACGGACGCCATGGGTCCCACACCCTCCCCCGACGTGCGGGGCGTCCGGTTCGTTGCACCCCTCCGAGATGTTTCCCCCTACCAGCCGCGATAGGTGGGGTCGCGGCGCTCGACGAAGGCGGCGATGCCCTCCTGGGCGTCGGCCGTGTGCATGGTCAGCTCCTGGGCCACGGCCTCGTCGGCGAAGGCGCCGGCCCGGTCCGTCTCCAGCGACCGGTTGACCAGGGCCTTCGTGAGGGCCAGGGCCCGCGTGGGGCCGGCGGCGAGGCGGGCGGCCCACTCGGCGGCGGCGGCCTCCAGCTCGTCGGCCGGGACGACCCGGTTCACCAGGCCGATGCGCTCGGCGTCGGCGGCGGGCAGCTTGTCGCCGAAGAACATCAGCTCCTTGGCCTTCTGCGGACCCACCAGGCGGGGGAGCAGGTAGGCGCCGCCGCCGTCGGGCACGATCCCGCGGCGCACGAAGACCTCGATGAAGCTGGCCGTGTCGGCCGCCAGGACCAGGTCGCAGGCGAAGGCGAGGTGGGCGCCGATGCCGGCGGCGGTGCCGTTGACGGCGGCGATCACCGGGACCTCGCAGTCGAGCACGGCGGCCACGAGGCGCTGGGCGCCGTCCCGGATGGTGCGGCTGATGTCGCCCACGGACCGCTCGGGGGCGCCCTCGGGGCGGGGTGGGGGCGTCCGCGCCGCCCGCAGGTCGGCGCCGGAGCAGAAGGCCTTGCCGGTGGCGGTCACGACCACGGCCCGCACGGCCAGGTCGCTCGACGCCGCACCCAGCAGGTCGATGACCCGGTCGCGCTGGTCGGAGGTGATGGCGTTGCCGACCTCGGGCCGGTTCAGGGTGATCCAGGCCACCCCGCCCTCGCTCCGGTGCTGCACCTGCTCGTCGAGGGGTCGGTCGTCGGCCATCCCCGTAGCGTAGGAGCGACCTGACGCCTCGTCAGATCCATGCGGGACCGCGACGCGGCGCTACGGTCGCCGGCCGTGGTCGACGTGGTCCCGGCTCCGGCCAAGCTGACGCTGGCGCTGCGGGTGACGGGCGTCCGTCCCGACGGCCTCCACCTCGTCGACGCCGTCATGGTGACGCTCGACCTGGCCGACACCCTCACCTTCGGCCCCGGCGACGGGCTGACCGTCGAGGAGGCGGGGACCGGCCTGCCCGTCCCGGCGACGGACGACAACCTGGTGCGCCGTGCCCTCATGGCCGTGGGCCGCACCGCCGAGGTCCACCTCGTCAAGCGGATCCCGGCGGGCGGGGGCCTGGGCGGGGGCTCGGCCGACGCCGCCGCCGTCCTCCGCTGGGCCGGCCGGGCCGACGACGTGGCCCTGGCCGCGACCCTCGGGGCCGACGTGCCCTTCTGCCTGCGGGGCGGGCGGGCCCGGGTGACCGGCATCGGCGAGGTCCTGGCCCCCGAGCCCCACCAGGACGCCACCTACACCCTGGTCGTGCCGCCCTTCGGCTGCGCCACCCCGGCGGTCTACGCCGCCTGGGACGCACTCGGCGGCCCGACGGCCGACGGTCCCAACGACCTGGAGCCGGCCGCCCTGGTCGTCGAGCCCCGCCTGGCGGCCTGGCGCGACGCCCTGGGCGACGCCAGCGGGGAGACCCCAGTCCTGGCCGGGAGCGGCAGCACCTGGTTCGTCCCCGGCGCCCACCCCGGCCCCGACCGCCTCGTCGTCCGCACCACCGGGCCGGTGGCCTGACCGACCCCCATCGAACCTTGTGCGAGGTTCGCCGCAGTACGGGAAAAGTCGCACAAGGTTCGGGTGTCAGAAGGAGCCGTCGCGGGAGAGGGTGTAGGGCTCGCCGGTGCGGCCCTCGCCCACCGGGCTGACCCGGACGGAGAGGTCGCCGTCGGAGGCGACGTAGCACCGCTCGCCGATCTCGACCGCCACCTCGTCCCCGCCGCCCACCTCCTCGATCCGCACCACCTCGCCGTCGTCGCGGCGCACGACCATCTCCAGGTCCATCCCCTCGGGCGCCGCCAGGGTGACGGTGATCGAGCCGTTGCAGAGGATGCCGCCGTCATGGGTGGGCAGCCGGAACTCGTCCACGTCGTCGCGCGGCACGATCGTCCCCTGGACCGAGCGATCGTCCTCGGTGAGGACCTCGGGGTCGTCGAGGTCGTCGGGCTCGGCCTCGCAGCCGTTCTCGGCCTCGCCGTCGTAGTCCGCGAACCCGTCGTCGCAGCGGAAGCCGTTGGTGTTGGGGTAGTCGTCGCCCAGCTCATCGTCCTCGCAGGGCGTATAGGGCTGGGGTTCGCACACCGGCTCGGTCGTCGTGGTCGTCGCCTCGGTCGTCGCGGTGGTCGTCGACGGACCGGCCTGCACCCGACCGCCGTCCCCGTCGTCGCCGGTGACGAGCAGCACGGCCCCCACCAGGACCAGGAGGCCGACCACGGCGGCGGCGCCGAGGACCAGCACCCGGTTGCGGAGGACGACGTCGGCCAGACCCGTCAGCGGGCTGGTCGCACCGGTGCCGCCCCCGCCCCGGAGCCGGGCCGCCGAGGGCCGGCGCTCGGCCTTCGGGTCGAGGGCGGTGGCGAGGAGGGTGCGCAGCTCCGGGGGCAGCTCCCGGGGCGGCCGCTCGACCTTGCCCGTGGCGGCCCGGTGCATGAGGACGCGGGGGTCGGCGTTCACCGGCCCGAACGGCCCGGCGCCGGTGAGGGCGAAGAGCACGGTGGCGCCGAGCGAGAACACGTCGGCGGCGGCGCCGGCCGCCTCGCCCCGCGCCTGCTCGGGGGCCATGAAGCCGGGTGTGCCCACCACCATCGACGTCGCCGTCAGGCCAAAGGTGTGGTCCTGGGTGTGGGCCACGCCGAAGTCGACGAGCCGGGGGTCGCCGTCGGCGGTGAACAGCACGTTCTCGGGCTTGATGTCGCGATGCACCACCCCCTGGCGGTGCGCCGCGGCCAGGGCGTCGAGCAGCCGGTCGGCCAGGACCTGGACCGCCTCGGGGTCCATCGGGCCCTGGGTGGCCACCCGTTCGTGGAGGCTGCCGCCCGAGAGGTAGGGCATGACCAGCACGACGTCGTCGCCATCGTCGACCAGGTCCAGCAGCCGCACGATGCCGGGGTGATCGAGCGATCGGAGGACCTCGGCCTCGCGCCGGATCCGGGCTCGGGCCCGGGCGATCTCGTCGGGCGTGCCGTGGAGCGAGAGGCGCTTGAGCGCCACCTCGACACCGTCGGGTCCGACCGCCAGGTCGACGACGCCCATGCCGCCCCGGCCGA
>DATHEV010000922.1:0-4001 GCA_035318405.1 Iamia sp. | reverse complement strand
CCGTGTGGGTCGGCGCCGCCGTCGGAGCCGTGCTGGCCGGCGTCGCCCTCGATGCCTGGGTCCTGGGCGTCGCCGGGATCGACGGCCTGCTGGCCGTGGCGATCGCCGCGGCTGTGGTCTCGCCCGCCGCGGCGGTGCTCGACCGTCGCGGCGCCGACGTGGCCGCCGACGTCGTCGACCTGCTCGTCGGCCTGACCCTCGTCGTCGTCCCGGTCCTCGCGCTGGCCATCGCCGGCACGGTGTTCTCGCTGAGCCCGTTCCTCGCCGTGGTGGGGGTGACGGCGGCCGGCGCCGCCCTCCGCCCCCGTCGCCGACCGGCCTGGTTGGTGGCCACGGCCAGCGCCGTGCTCCTGGTCTGGTTGCAGGCCGGTCGGGCCGAGGTCGACGTGATCGAGGCGTACACGCTTCCGCTGGCGGCCTGGGCCCTGGTCGTCGGCGCCGTCGTCGGTCGCCGGCTGGGCTCGTGGGAGCGGTTCGGCATCGGCCTCCTCGCCGCCGCCGGGCCCACCACGGTCCTGGCCCTGGTCGACCCCGATCCGCTCCGCACCGTCGCCGTCGTCGCCCTGGGCACCGTCGTGGCGGTGTGGGGCGCGGCGGCCCGTCTCCAGGCGCCGTTGGCGGTCGGGGCGGCGACGGTCGGGCTGCTCGCCGTCCGCCACCTCGGTCCGGTCAGCGTGGACCTGCCCCGCTACGTGACCTTCGCCGTCGCCGGGCTCGTCCTACTCGCCGTCGGGGCCACCTTCGAGCAGCGCCGCCAGGACCTCCGCCACGCCCGCGACGCCTTCGTCCGCCTCCGGTGAGCCTCAGCGCCGGGTGGCGATCGGGACGTCGAGCGCCCGCCGGAACACGGCGGTGACGGTCGGCGTGACGACGCCGTCGCCCGGCCCGCCGAGTGCAGCGCCCACCTGCGCATGGCCGAGGGGGTTGGCGTCGACCACGGTCGCCTCGTCCAGCGCCGCGGCGAACGAGCGGGCGGAGCTCATCCGCTCCGCCTGGCCACGGGTGACGACGACGAACGGCGGCTCGGCGACGTGCGATCCGGCGTGGGTCGCCGGTGACGCCTCGTGCCACACGTCGGGTTCATCGCCGAAGGCGGTGCGGTACATGGCCTCGGCGGCAACGTCGTCGTCGGCGATCTCGGCCGCGATGTCGTAGCGGGTGTCGAGCGCAGCGACGGCCCGGACCTGGTCGAGGTCGACCCCGGCGGCGGCCAGGTAGCGGGCATCGGTGGCGAGCAGCGAGACCAGGAAGGCGCCGGCCGAGTGGCCCACGAGGAGGATGCGGTCGGCGTCGAGGCCGCGATCGGAGGCGTGGTCGACCAGCCAGCCCACGGCGGCGGCGACATCGGTGACGTGGGTCGGGTGGAGAACGCGACCGGGAGCGTCGCTCGGAGGGCGGGGCGACAGGCGATGGTTGACGCTGGCGAACGCCCAGCCCTGCTCGGTCGCCCACGTGGTCATCGCCGCCACCCCGTTGGCCTTGTCGCCGACCGAGAACGCACCGCCGTGGACCCAGACCACCACCGGCGCCGGGCCGCACCGCCCGCCCCGGACGGGGACGGTGAGATCGAGCGCCAGGAGGTTCGGGTCGACCGCGGGGACGGTGGCGTACGCGATGTCCCGCGTGGTGGTGGCGCGGCGGCCACCGCACGAGGTGAGGGGTGCAGTGGCTTCGCCTGGTGGGCTGGGCTCCGTCGGGGTCGATGGCTCGCATGCCGTCGTCCCGAGGACGAGCGCGCACGCCATCACCAGTGTGACGGTGCGCGTGCGACCCATGCGGTTCGACCTTCCCACACCGCCGTGAGCGACGGGTGCGCCGGGCGGTCGTAGCCTCGAACCGTGCAGGAGTGGGATGACGACGTCGACCTCGACGAGTGGGCCGAGGGCTCGACCCGCACCGACCCCAGCCGAGTCGGCCTCCTCGTCGTGGCCGTCCTCGTGCTGGTCCCGTTCATCTTCCTGTGGGCCGGCGGCTCCAATGCCCTCGGCGTCCTCGGCCCGGGCCTGCTGGCCGTGATCGTCTTCTTCGGCGCCGTGGCCCTGGCCTACCTGCTGGTGCGCCGATGGCTGCGCCGCCGCCTGCTCGACGACGCCGCCGGACCGGGCCAATCCTTCTGGTCCGATCGCCGGTGAGTCCGGTATGGTCTGACGTCCTTGCGCTCGTAGCTCAATTGGATAGAGCATCTGACTACGGATCAGAAGGTTGGGGGTTCGAGTCCCTCCGAGCGCGCCAGGCAAGTCCCCCCTCTGCCAGGGGGTTGTGCCTAGAGCACCTGCGCTGACCTGCGCTTGGAGCCGTGCCTTCCTCCTTCGGTCGTGTTCATCTGTGCCCAGATGTTGTCACCGGGCCAGGGGAAAATCGAGGGGAATCGGCCGAGCCGCTGGTGGTCCCGGGGGAAATCGTGGGGACTGGCGAAGAACGGCAACATGGCCCAAGTCGGTGATTGGCGAGTGGGAGCCCGGCGTCATGGCGGAGCCGAAGCTCACCACGGATCGCAGCTCAGCTCGGTCTGGCTGAACTTGGTGTGCAAGGCCGAGGGATAACTCAAGGGCCCATTCTTGAGGGCCTCCGCATGGGTCGGGAAGTCTGGGTGCTGCTCACCGGCGACGCGTGCCATCCGGCTCGGGGTGCGTACCATTCATGAGGTGATCGAGGGGACCAAGGAGAGGCGACCGCACGCCGGCTACGGCGTCAAACTGGTACGCGGACCCTTCGTTCGGCTCGATCGCCATCCGCTCGCCTGCGAGGACGAGGACGACATGCTCGCCCTCGCCGAGAAGCTGGACGGGCCTCTCGCGATCGACCTCTTCTGCGGTGCGGGAGGCCTGAGCCTGGGGCTTTCCCGTGCGGGCTACCAGGTGGTCCTCGGGATCGATCACGACGAGGAGGCGCTCGAGACGCATCGGGCGCACCACCCGGGCCTGTCGGTGAATTGGGACCTAGGTGATCCGGACGTGGTGGCACGGGTGTCCCGTCTCGCCCGCCTCGCAGGCGTGTCGCTGATCGCTGGCGGTCCGCCGTGCCAACCGTTCTCCCGCGCTGGCCGCTCGATGATGCGCGATCTCGTCCGCAGGGGACGGCGTGCGAGCCACGATAAGCGCCGTGACATGTGGGAGTCGTTCCTGCAGATCGTCGAGGAGGCGCAGCCGGACGCTGTCGTCATGGAGAACGTCCCGGACATGGCGCTCGACCGAGGCATGGTCATCCTGCGAGCGATGGTGGAGCGCCTCGAGTCGATCGGGTACTCCGTGGAGGAGCGCGTCGTGGAGACGTGGAGGTACGGCGTCCCCCAGTTCCGTCAACGGCTCATCCTCGTCGCCATCGCCGGGAACCGGCGATTCGAGTGGCCGCAGGAGTCCGAGGACCGCGTCACCGTTGCGAATGCCATCGACGACCTTCCCCCTGTGGCGGGTGGCGCCAGACCGAGCAACGGGGAGGGCCCAGACCCCGTCGCGACAGGCTGGTGGCAGTACGACGGGCCGCGCACGGCGTTCCAGCGGGCAGCGCGTTCCGGAGTCATCGCGGCACACGCCGCCCGGATCCACGACCACATCACACGGCCGGTGCGCGAGGACGATGCCCGTGCGTTCGCAGTGATGGACCACTCCACCCGCTACTCGGACCTGGACGCCAGCCTCAAGCGCTACCGCGACGACATCTTCGATGACAAGTACAAGCGGTTGGACCCCGCCGACCTGAGCCGCACCATCACTGCCCACATCGCCAAGGACGGCTACTGGTACATCCATCCCTACGAGGACCGGACGATCACGGTGCGGGAGGCGGCCCGCCTCCAGACCTTCCCTGATCACGTGCGGTTCTCCGGGCCACCGTCGGCGGCGTTCCGACAGATCGGGAACGCCGTGCCCCCGCTGCTGGGTGCGCACATCGGCTCGTCGGTGCTGAGGGCAACCGGCCAGGCCGTGGGCTCGGCGCCGCCGCCCACGCAGAGGATCGCCGAGGACCTGTCCGCATGGTGGTCGGAGCGCGTCCCGGTCGGG
>DATHEV010000921.1:0-5952 GCA_035318405.1 Iamia sp. | reverse complement strand
GTGTGGATCCACGCGCGGCCTCGTTCCCATCGCGCAGGTCGGTCTTGGGCCCCCGCCCACGGACGAACAGGTCACGTCCCAGCCCTGCGGGCGCACCGTCTGACCAGTTCGCCCACGGGGCTGCGTCTGGTGGCTCGGCAGTTGGCACCCGAGTCCGGCCCCCGCCCTGATCGGGGCCCACCCGCTCGGACCTCCAGTCTCCTGCCGGGACCCGCGCCCTCCGGGTGCCAGAGGCGGGTGTCATCCTCCGGTCCGAACAGGGTGGGAAACGGCCCCTGGTCGGCCGGACCGTCGTCTGCTGGCCGTTTACCACCCAGTTCGGAGTCACGGGGGACTCCTGCCAGACGTGGGGCACACCCGGGCGGCGCGGGCGACCCCGGTGCGACCCGGCGAGGACGTGAGCCGGTCACCCGGGCGGCGCGGGCGATCCGGGTGCGACCTGGCGAGGACGATGGCCGCCACTCGGGCGGCGCGGGCGACCCCGGTGCGACCTGGCGAGGACGATGGCCGCCACCCGGGCGGCCCACTTCGGAAGGTGCCGGGCTGCCCCCGCGCCGCCGGCGGGACGGAGCGTGTCCTAGAGGATGCCTTCGCCGAGCTGGTCGACGAGGGGGAGGACGCGGAAGGGGACCTGCTCGGTCAGGGCGATGTGGGTGGCGGTGCGCTCGATGCCGCTGACCTCGAGGATGCGGTTGATGACGTCCTGGAGGTGGGGGTTGCTCCGGGCGACCAGACGGCAGTGGAGGTCGCCGGGGCCGGTCATGGTGTGGGCCTCGATCACCTCGGGGATCTCGCTGAGGTGCTTGGTGACGTCGTCGAGCCGGCCCTGGGCGATGTCGAGCGTGACGAAGGCCAGCACCTCGTAGCCGAGGGCCCCGAGATCGAGGTCGGGATCGAACCCGGTGATGACCCCGCGGGTCTGCAGCTTGTCCAGCCGGGCCTGTACGGTTCCCCTCGCCACACCGAGCTGTCGCGCCAGCTCCATGATCCCGGCCCGGGGGGTGGCCGCAAGAGCCCTGATCAGGTTTGCATCGAGGCCGTCGATCGTCATGGGCACAATGTACACGATGTGGCCGATTTGGCTAGTCATTTCGTGCAGTGTTGACGAGATCTGTTGACGGATCCGTCGATCCACGGTCTCCTGCCGGGATGCCCACCAGCGCGCCCGCCCCCACCGCCGCCCCACCCCGCCTTGGCGGGGTGGACCACCTCGAGTGGTGGGTCGGCAACGCCCGGACGTTCGCCGGGTTCCTGGCCGCCGCCTTCGGGTTCACCCCGGTGGCCTACGCCGGGCCCGAGACCGGCCGGCGCGACCGGGTCTCCTACCTGCTGCGCCAGGGTGGCGTGCAGATGCTGGTCTCCGGCGCCCTCGACCCCGAGTCGCCCATCGCCGAGCACGTCCGCCTCCACGGCGACGGCATCCGCGACGTGGCCTTCCTGGTCGACGATGTCGACGGGGCCCACGCCGCCGCCGTCAGCAGGGGTGCGACCAGCCTGCGGGAGCCGGCCGACGACCACGACGAGCACGGCACGATCCGCCACGCCGCCGTCAGCACCTACGGCGACACGGTGCACACCCTGCTCGATCGCAGCCGCTACGACGGTCCGTTCGCGCCCTGGTTCACCACCACCGACCTGCACACGGTCCCCGGCCTCGACGTCGGCCTGACCCGGATCGACCACGTCGTCGGCAACGTCGAGAAGGGCAGCCTCCAGCGCTGGGTCGACTTCTACACGCGGGTCTTCGGCTTCCAGTCGATGGTCCACTTCGACGACGACCAGATCTCCACCGAGTACTCCGCCCTCATGTCCACCGTGGTGTGGAACGGCGACTCGGTGGTCATGCCGATCAACGAGCCGGCCGACGGGCGCAAGAAGAGCCAGATCGAGGAGTACCTCGACTTCTACCGCAGCCCCGGCGTCCAGCACATCGCCCTGGCCACCGACGACATCGTCGCCACCGTCCGGGCCCTCGACGAGCGGGGCGTGCGCTGCATGACCGTCCCGCCCGAGTACTACGACGACGCCAAGGCCCGCATGCCCGAGCTCGACCTGCCCTGGGACGAGCTGGCCCAGCTCGGGATCCTCGTCGACCGCGACGAGCACGGGCACCTGCTCCAGATCTTCACCGAGACCGTCACCGACCGGCCCACCGTCTTCTTCGAGGTCATCCAGCGCGAGGGCGCCCGCGGCTTCGGCGAGGGCAACTTCAAGGCCCTGTTCGAGGCCATCGAGCGCGAGCAGGACAAGCGGGGCAACCTCTAGGCCGTGCCTCGCAACGTTCGCACCGCTCAGGACGGCCAGATGACGCCCCTCGCTGCGTCCTGCTCCTCACCAGGGGCCCCACCCTGCCTGCGTCTTAGTCCTTGCGAGGAACGCCCCTGGCTCGCCCTGAGCGACGCAACGTCACGAGGCACGGCCTAGACATGCCGAACATGCCGCCGCAGTGGGAGCGGGGGACGACGAGCCGCCAGGCGCACGTCGGGCTCCCGCCGGGCACGGTCGAGGAGGAGCACGGCCGCGACGGGTTCTACGGACCGGCGTCGCACCTCTACCGCCTCCACGCCCCGACCGGCTGGACGTCGGTCGACGGGCCGGCGATGCACCGGGCCTACGACACTGAGTCGCTCGAGGGCGCCGACGACGACCTGTGGCCGACCCTGATCGTGGGCAACGACCAGGTGGCCATCGGCGTCCAGAAGCTGGAGCGGGGGCGCGAGGAGTTCCTCCGCGACGCCGACGGCGACCTGTGCTGGTTCGTCCACCACGGCACCGGCACCCTCCGCACCGAGTACGGCCCGCTGGCCTACGCCCCCGGCGACTACCTGATCGTCCCCCGCGGCACGACGTTCCGCTTCGAGCCGGACCAAGAGCCGGCCGCGCCAACGCACCTGCTGGCCATCGAGGCCATCGGCTCGCGCTACCAGCTGCCCGACCGCGGCCTGCTGGGCCGGCACGCCCTGTTCGACCCGGCGGTGGTCGAGGTGCCCGAGCCCGAGGCCATCGACGAGGCCGGCGAGTTCGTCGTGGTCGTCAAGCGCGACGGCCACGGCACCCGCGTCACCTACCCCTTCCACCCCTGCGACGTCGTGGGCTGGAAGGGCGACCTGGCCCCGATGCGGCTGCCGGTCGAGGCCATCCGGCCCGTCGTCTCACCCCGGTACCACCTGCCCCCGTCGGCCCACACGACCTGGGTGGCCGACGGCTTCGTGGTCTGCACCTTCGCCCCCCGCCCGATGGAGACCGACCCCGAAGCGCTGCGGCTGCCGTTCTTCCACCGCAACGTCGACTACGACGAGGTGATCTTCTACCACCGGGGCCAGTTCTTCAGCCGGGCCGGCATCGGCGAGGGCTTCGTGACCTTCCACCCCAGCGGCCTGCACCACGGCCCCCAGCCGGCGGCCCGGAAGCGCGACGCCGAGGCCGCCGCCGCCAGCAACGGCGGTGGGGCCGCCGGTCCACCGCGGATGGCCGACGAGATCGCCGTCATGGTCGACACCCGACGCCCGCTCCACCCGGGGCCCGGCTCCGGCGCCATGGAGTTCGACGCCTACGTCGCCTCGTGGGCCGAGGGCACCGCGCCGCGGTGAACCCGTGAGGTACGCCCGGGCGGAGGTCGACGGCACCGTGATCGCCGCCGTCGTCGACGGCGACGTCCTCCTGCCCTTCGCCCGCGAGGGCACCGACGTGCCCGCCGGCGGTGCCCAGGACGCGCTCGTCGCCGCCGCGATGGCCCGCACGGAGCCGCCTGCCGTCGCCGATCCGATCCCGGGCGGGGTCGCGCGGCTGCTCGCCCCCGTCGGCCACCCGCCGTCGGTGCGGGACTTCTACGCCTTCGAGGCCCACGTGGCCACGGCCCGCCGCGGTCGGGGCCTGGACGTCGATCCGGACTGGTACGAGCTGCCGATCTTCTACTTCTCCAACCCGGCATCGATCGTCGGTCCCGGCGACGTCGTGATCGCCCCGCCGGGCTGCGAGCGGCTCGACTACGAGCTCGAGGTGGCCGCCGTCATCGGGCGCGAGATCGCCGACCTGGCCGCGGACGACTGGCTCGACGCCGTCGCCGGCTTCACCGTGATGAACGATTGGTCGGCCCGCGACCTCCAGGCCCGCGAGATGCGCCTTGGGCTGGGGCCGGCCAAGGGCAAGGACTTCGCCACCTCCCTCGGGCCGTGGCTGGTCACGCCGGACGAGCTGCCCGACGTCGCCCGCGGGCGGCCGAGCGGCGTCATGGTGGCCCGGGTCGACGGCGTCGAGCGGAGCCGTGGCCAGCTCGCCGACATCCACCACGCCTGGGGGACGCTGCTCGAGCACGCCGGGCGCAGCACCCGCCTGCGGCCCGGCGACGTGATCGGGTCGGGCACCGTCGGCACCGGCTGCATCCTCGAGCTGTCGCTCACGCACGGGTCCGAGGCCGAGCCGTGGCTGGCGCCCGGGTCGGTCGTCGAGCTGGAGGTCGAGGGCCTCGGCGTGCTGGCCAACGCCATCGGCGACCCGACCGTCGGGTGACCTGAGGTGCTCGTCTCCCGATAGGTTGAGCCCCGCCGGGGACCGACGCGACGAGGGCACAGGAGACCAGGGTGAGCGGAGCGGACGCGGGCATCCCCGCCGGCGGCATCCAGGTGCAGGTCGTCCACGGCCATCCCCTGGTCGACAGGGCGGCGGCGATCTACCACGAGATGCTCGCCGACGCCGGCGTGGAGAGCGCGGGGACGCTGCCCCCGCCCCAGGGCCGGGCGCCGATGCGCACCAGCTTCCACGTGGCCCTCGACGCCGACGGGACCGCCCTCGGCGTGGTTCACGTGACGCTCGGGAACCTCGAGGACCTGGCCATCGAGCCCCTCGTCGAGCCCGATCAGCGGCTGGCCGCGCCCATCTGCGAGGCGCCCGCCATCGCCGTCCTGCCCGAGGCCACCGGCCGGGGCGTCACCGAGCTGCTCTACCGCTCGGTGTACTGCTTCGCCCGGCGCCACGAGGCCCGCAGCCTCGCCACCCTGATCGACCCGCTCACCCTCGAGCTGTTCCGTGAGGACTACGGCATCCTCTTCCGGCAGCTCGGACCCATCACGAGCTACCGAGGCCTGGATCTGATCGCCGCGGGCGAGGAGCTCCACACGCTGGAGGAGGGGCTGCGCCGTAGCCGGCCCGAGTTCCTCGACTTCCTGACCGAGCCCTTCACCCCGTCGGAGCGCATCCGCTTCGGGCTGTAAGGAGCCGAGCCGCCAGGCGAGGCGACCCGGAAGCACAGTGCCCTGTTCTCCGAGGCCCTGCCGAGGAGATGTCCATCGCGACCCGGCCCTATCCGCTCAGCTCCTTACCACCCCCGATGGGTGGGGTTGGCCGAACCCCGGGACGGGTGACGTCACGCTGGGTCGGGCACCATCGTTGCCGGATGATGCGGCCATGACCACCGATCCCACCGCCGTGATGACGGCGTCGCCGCCGGAGGTGTCCGAGCGGCACCCGGCGTGGCGGATCCTGACAGAGCCCTTCACCTCCCGCTTCTGGCGGGAGTTCGGGTACTTCTTCCTCACCTATCTCCTGGGGGGCGTCGGGCTGGCCTACGTGCTCACCGCGGCGTCCGTGGCCCCGGTGCTCCTGATCTTCATCGTGGGCGTGCCGATCCTCGGCCTGATCGTCCTGGGCGGACGGGTCCTCGGCCGGCTCCAGCGGGGGATGGTCCGGGTCCTCCTCCACGAGGAGATCCCGGCGCCCTCGGCGTTCCGGGGCAAGGAGGGGTTCCTCCCGTTCGTCGTGTCGACGCTGGCCGACGGGGTGGGGTGGCGGGCGCTCGCCTACCAGATCCTCAAGGCCCCGTTCGTGGTGATCGGCGGCTACGCCCTGATCGTGTGGACGGGCATGGCCATCGGCTTCGCCACCTACCCGGTGTGGTGGGCGGTGTTCGTCCCGGAGAACGCCGATGCCCAGGGGCGGGTCCGGCACTCGGGGATG
>DATHEV010000920.1:0-2552 GCA_035318405.1 Iamia sp. | reverse complement strand
AAGGGCGGCCGCTGCGAGGCGTGCTCCGGCGACGGCACCATCAAGATCGAGATGCACTTCCTGCCCGACGTCTACGTGCCGTGCGAGGTGTGCAAGGGCAAGCGCTACAACCGCGACACCCTCGACATCGAGTTCAAGGGCAAGAACGTGGCCGAGGTGCTCGACATGCCGATCGAGGAGGCGCTGGAGTTCTTCGCCAACCAGCCCGTCATCGCCCGGCACATGCAGACGCTCGTCGACGTGGGTCTCGGCTACGTCCGCCTCGGGCAGCCGGCACCGACCCTGTCGGGCGGCGAGGCCCAGCGGATCAAGCTCGCCTCCGAGCTGTCGAAGCGCTCCACCGGCCACACCATCTACCTGCTCGACGAGCCCACCACCGGTCTCCACTTCGAGGACATCCGCAAGCTGCTCACCGTGCTCGGCCGGCTGGTCGACCAGGGCAACACGGTGCTGGTGATCGAGCACAACCTCGACGTCATCAAGACGGCCGACTGGCTGATCGACCTCGGACCCGAGGGCGGCAACGGTGGCGGCCAGGTCGTGGCCGAGGGCCCGCCCGAGGTCGTGGCCGAGGTCGAGGCCAGCCACACCGGTCGGTTCCTGGCCGAGCTCCTCGCCGGCCGCCGCTAGCTGTCGAGCTGGCGACGTTCGAGCAGCAGGACGGTGATGCCCCCCGGGGCCGCCTCCCAGCGCTCGGCGATCACGTGCGAGGCGGGGCGCCCGGGGGCGTCCTCCAGCAGCAGGTCGAGGAGGGGGGCCTCGCCCCGGCCCACGTCGGCGACGAGCCAGACCCGGTCGAGGTCGCGGGCCGCCAGCCACCGATCGCGGTCCTCGGCGGTGCCGTCGTCGAACCGGAGCACCCGCCCGAGGGGGCGGGGCGAGCCGACCACGGGCAGAGCGGGCGCGTCCTCGACCGCCCGCCATGCGGCCTCGAAGACCGGGCGGGTGGCCACCGCTCCGAACAGGACCTCGTCGCCCTCGCGGGCGCCCTCGGCGACGGTCTCGGTCGCGCCGGACCAGGCGTCGTCTGCGGCCCGGTGGGTGTGGAGGTGGCCGGCGGCCATGAGCACGACGAGGCCGACGACGACGGGGGTCCGCCAGCTCGGCCGCCGCTCGGCGAGGGCGTCGACCCCGGCGATCAGCAGCAGGGCGATGCCGGGGATGCTCCCGAGGACGTAGCGGGGCACCAGCGAGGGCCGGGCCACGGACAACGCCACCAGGAGGAGCAGGGGAACGACGGCCCAGGCGATCGGGAGGAGGGCGTGGAAGCGGGCGAGCCGGTCGGGGGTGGACCGGGCGATCCCGATCGACCGCCGGACACCAGCACCGGCCAGCACCAGCATGGCCAGGGCACCGATCGGGAACGGGCTGGTCAACATGTTGACGGCCACGCCCACCTGGGTGGCGCTCAGGGGGGCGACCCAGTCGCCGACCTGGTTGGCCCCACCCGACAGCAGGACGGCGGTCACTCCAAGGGCACCGCCCACGCCGCGGAGGAGGCGGAGCCAGGTGGCTCGATCGGCGCCGACCACGGCCAGGAGGGCCACCTGGGCCAGCACCTGGAGGGTCGAGAGGCCGTGGGTGAGGGGGAGCAGGACGGCCAGGACGGTGTGGAGCGCCCACCAGCGGCGCGGCGGGCCGGGCCCGTCACCGGCGACGGCCCGCTCGAAGACCAGCCACGACGCGCCCGACAGCACCAGGACCAGGCCGTAGGAACGGGCCTCGCGGGCGTAGACGAGCCACAGGAAGGACAGGGCGGTGAGGACGGTGACGAGACGGGCCCGGCGCTCGCCCACGAGCCGCTCGGCCAGCCGGGCGGTGAGGAGCAGGGACCCGACGGCCAGCGCCACCGACAGCGACCGCATCCAGACCACCGACTCCGACACGGACGTCCAGGCCGAGAGCAGCAGGTAGTAGGTCGCCATGGTGCCGCTGGTCTCCCGCAGGCTGCGGGGCAGCTGGTGCACGGCGCCCAGCGAGTAGGCCTCGTCCAGCCACAGCTGCATCCGACCCAGGCCCCACAGGGCGCTGACCAGGCCGACGGCCATGGCCGGGCCGGCCGTGCGCCACCACGGGGCGGGGCGCGCCGGGGCGGGCGCGGCGGTGGGGACCGGGCGGGCCTGCGTGGCGGTCACGGGAGTCCATCGGTCGGCGGGGCGGCGACCTGAGGCCGGCCGACGGCGGTCACCGCCGGACCAGGAGGACGACCCGCACGGTGCCCTCGAGAGCCACCCGCTCGGCCACCTCGAAGCGGCCGGCCACGTCCGGGTCCGCCAGCAGGTCGCCCAGCGGGTCGCCCCGGGTGCCGGGCTCGTCGGCGGTCACCAGCCAGACCCGGTCGAGGGCGCCGAGGCGGTCGGCGACGATGCCGGGGTCGAGGGGAGGATCGTGACGCCGGACGGTGCCCAGCGGTCGCGCCGTGTCGACCGGCGTCGGCTCCGGCGCGGCGTCGGGGACCTCGCGCCAGGCCGCCTCGAACGGCGTCCGGTGGTACGGGCGGGGGAAGAGGACGCCGTCGCCGGGTCGGGCGTCCGCCGCCACCACCGAGGCCG
>DATHEV010000919.1:0-2903 GCA_035318405.1 Iamia sp. | reverse complement strand
CGCGGTCGGCCCGACCATCGACGGGCCCCGCACCTCGGGCCGGGCGGCGAGGCGGCGGGCGGCGGCCCGACCCAGGCCGCTCTCGAGCATCCCGCCCACGTGGACGCCCCAGCCGGCCCGATCGGCGAGGGTCATCGCCTCGGCGGCGATGGCGTGGCCCCCCATCCGGGCCGGCTTGACGGTGACGATGCTCCCGGCCTCGACCGAGACGGCCGCGGCCAGGTCCCGGAGCGTCGTCACGCCCTCGTCGAGGGCGATCGGTGCGGCCAGGGCGGCGGCGACCTGGGCGCTCCCCTCGAGGTCGCCGGCCGGGAGGGGCTGCTCGACGAAGGCCGGGCCCTCGGCGTCGAGCGCCCGCAGCTCGTCGAGGTCGTCGAGGGTGAAGCTCCCGTTGGCGTCGACGGCGACCTCGACCTCAGGTCGACGCCGCCGCACCGCCGCCAGCGGCTCGACCGACCACCCGGGCTCGATCTTCAGCACGACCAGCCGAGCGCCGGCGATCGTGGCCGTGTCGACCTCGTCGACCACCTCCTCGGGGTCGTGGGCCAGGCCGATGGCCACGCCGAATGGCACCGCCGAGGCCGACGGACCCCGGGGCGACGGCGGCGGCGCCACACCCCGGCGCCGCAGCGCCAGGTCGAGCAGGGCGTCGCGCACCGCCCCGGCGGCCATGGGCGGGGCGTCCGGCCCCGGCTCCTCCCCCGCCAGCAGGCGGGGGAGGAGGTCGGTGCGAAGGACGTCCCACGCCCCGTCGGTCCACTCGGCCGTGTAGCCGGGGCGGCTCAGCGTGGGGCACTCGCCCCACCCCGCCCACCCCTCGGCATCGACCACCCGGACGAGCAGGACCTCTCGATCCCGCTCCGTCCCGTGGGCGGCGACGTGCGGTGTCCGGAGGGGCAGCGCCACCCGCCGGACGCCCACGGCGACCAGCGGCGGCGCTCCGGACGAGCCGGTCACGCCGCTTGGAGGTAGGGCTCCCAGAGGGCCGGGACGAAGTCGACCGCCGTGGTGACCCAGAGGGAACGCCGGGGCGGCCCCGGTGTGATGCGCAGGTGCAGGCCGCAGTCGCGCAGCGACCGGTCGGCCTTGCGGAGGTTGCAGGGCCGGCAGGCGGCCACCACGTTGTCCCAGCTGTGGCCGCCGCCCCGGCTCCGGGGGACGACGTGGTCGATCGTCTCGGCCTTCGAGCCGCAGTACTGGCAGCGGTGGGCGTCCCGGGCCAGCACGCCCCGGCGGCTCACGCTCAGGTGGCGCTGATAGGGCACGTGCACCAGCGTCCGCAGGCGGACGACGGACGGCACGGGCAGCACCAGGCGCTCGGAGTGGAGGACGTCGTCGCCGGCGTGGACGACATCGGCGCGCTCGGTCAGCACGAGCACGGCGGCGCGCCGCCCGGCGACGACGCTGAGCGGCTCGTACGTGACGTTCAGCACCAGAGCCCTGACCATGGGCCGGCACGCTACCTCTGCTGCCGCCCCCGCAGGAGGCGTTTCGCCAGGTCTGCCCTGGGTCTGGCGCTGGTGGAGCCCGATCAGGCGGGGGCGCCGGGGGTGGGCGGGGCCGCGGCGCGGGCCCGTCGGGCGCGGAGGGCGAGGGCGGCGACACCCGCCACGACGAGGGCGGTGACCAGGAGGGGCACGACGGGCGCGCCCCCTCCCCCGCCCTCGCCGGAGCCGTCCGACGACGTGCCCGGCCGCCCGGCGGCGGTCTCCTCGCCGTCCCGGCCACCCTCGGAGCGATCGGCCCGCTCCGCCTCGACCTCGGCCGCCTCGGTGGTGGTGGCCTCGTCGCCCGTCGCCCCGGGGGCGGTGGTCGTCGTGGCGCCGGGCACGGTGGTGGAGGACCCGCCCCCCGGTGCCGTGGTCGAGGGATCCGTGCCGTCGGGCGTCGCCGGGTCACCGTTCCCCGCTCCGCCACCGCCGCCGTCACCGGGGCCGGGGTCGCCCGGGATGGGGATGGCCACCCCGCCACCGTCCGAGGGTCGGGTGGTCGGCGGGTCGGTGGCGGGCGGGGGCTCGGGGTCGGGCTCGTCGCACACGTCGGCGACCGAGGGCCGGTCGCCGCTCCAGCCCGTCGACCGGCCCCAGCGCCAGGCCTCGACCGTGCCGGCGCCGGGCTGGGTGCTGCCGGCGCCGATCTGCGAGTACCGGTAGGCCGGGAAGTAGCCCCACGAGTCCGGGGCGAGGCACGTGAGGCAGTCGGGCCCGGTGTTGCAGCCCTGCACGGTCCCGGTGTCGGGATCCTTCACCGCGCAGACCGCGGAGTCGCCCCCCTCCGAGCCGTAGCCCTGGGTGACGGGCGCGAACCCGGCGCGCCGCAGCACGTCGATGCCGGTGCCCCCGGGCTCGGTGCACCGAGTGCGGGTCTGGCCGCCGCCGAACACGACGACGACGGCGAGGGTCGCGCCCCCGGCCCGCGCCTCGCAGGCCAGCGGCGCACCGACCGCGGCCGACGCCGCCGGGGCCGGTCCGCCGAACACCCCGGCGCCGGCCACCAGCGCGGCCAGCAGGGTGAGCAGGACCAGGGCGCGGCCCCGCGCCCGGAGGGGCACGGGGACCGGCGAGGGCGACGACGGGGCCACGATCAGGTCTGGGTGCTCGCCCGGTACTCGGCCGAGCCGGCGATGAGGGTCACCAGCCGCTCGGGGCTCACGCCCCGGGCCAGCTCGTTGCCCCAGTAGGTGCGGTCGGCCGCCGACGGGTTGCGGCGCAGGAGCTGGCGGTAGAGCTCCCGGACCAGCACCCCCAGGCCCTCCCGGGTGCGGAGGATCGATCGGGTGATCTGGAGACGCGTCTTGCCCGCCTCCAGCTGGTCGAGGATGAAGTCGACGTCGCCCGGGCCGGCGGGCCGGCCGGTGATCGACAGGAAGAGCGCCTCGGCCCACGTCTCGTTCGTCGCCGGCC
>DATHEV010000918.1:0-8251 GCA_035318405.1 Iamia sp. | reverse complement strand
AGGCGGCGCGAGCTGTCTGCCTCGGGGCCGCCTTCGACGCCTGCGCCGACGCCGGCCTGGTCCCGCACGAGCTGCTGATCGAGAGCCGCGAGAGGGACACCAAGGTGGTCGGCCAGAACCGGGTGGATCATGCTGCGATCATCGACGCGCGCCGCCGTGGATCGCTGCCCGTCGCGGTCCAGTACGGCTGGGCCGGAAAGGATGAGCCCATCCTCTGGCTGGCCGACGCCATCGCCGGAGCTCGAGGCGACGAGCTCCTCGGCGGCGACGCCCTGGAGCCCCGGGTCCCCGGCTTGCGAGTCATCGCTCCGATCGAAGAATGGCCCAGACGCGCATGAGCCCCGGCTCCCGCAATCACCCGTGGGTGTCGCTGGCTCCTCCGGGGCTCTACTTCCGTGGGCTCAAGACGCCCTCGGCACACTGGTGACAGTACCGAGTTCCGTCGCGTCTGCCAAGCGCGACGGAACCTCGAGCCCGCTCGGGACAGACGCCGAGGAGCGCCAGCGTAGGCGTGGAGGGGAGGGGGTGGCCGCTAGCCTCCGAGGCCTATGGCTCAGCCTCCGATCGCTCCCATCACCGCCGCCGGCCCCGGGTTCGACCCGCAGGGCGAGGTGTACAACCGCCTGCTCCAGAACCGCATCGTCTTCCTCGGCTCCGAGGTCAACGACACCATCGCCAACCTGATCACCGCCCAGCTCCTCTACCTCGAGGGCGAGGACGCCGACAAGGAGATCTGGCTGTACATCAACAGCCCGGGTGGCTCGGTCACCGCCGGCATGGCCATCTACGACACCATGCAGCTGATCACCCCCGAGGTCGGCACCATCTGCATGGGCCTGGCCGCCTCGATGGGCCAGTTCCTGCTGTGCGCCGGGTCGCCGGGCAAGCGCTTCGCCCTCCCGCACGCCCGGGTGATGATGCACCAGCCCTCGGGTGGCTTCCAGGGCCAGGCCAGCGACATCCAGATCCAGGCCGAGCAGATCCTCTACGTCAAGAAGATCATGGCCCAGCGCATCGCCGAGCACACCGGCCAGACCGTCGAGCAGATCGAGGCCGACTCCGAGCGCGACCGCTGGTTCACCGCCGCCGAGGCCAAGGACTACGGGATCATCGACCAGGTCACGAGCCGCCGCACCGAGATGCTCGAGGGCAGCGACAGCTAGTCAGCCCTCGGTCGTGGTGGTCTCGATCTCGGAGTCGCCCTCCAGGTCGAGGCCACACTCGTCACGGGCGTAGTCGGCGACGGCCTCGCCGGCCTGGGCCAGGCCCGAGAGCTCGTCGAGCTCGCCGGCGATGGCCTGCCGGGCGCCGGGCAGGTCGTCGGGGTGCTCCTCGACGGCCTCCAGGATCAGCTCGACGCCCTGGCGGATCCGGGCCACGTCGTCGCGGATGGCGCCGGGGGCGTCGGCCTCCAGCTCCTGGAACTGCTCCAGCCCGGTCCGCAGACGCTCCTGGGTGCCGGCCGGGTCGCTGGGGTCGAGGTCGCCCAGGATGGCGCCCACCTGCTCGGTATCGCCCAGCCGCTCGCAGAAGTCCCCGCTGTCGCCGTCGTCGGAGCAGGCGGGGAGGGGAACCAGGGCGAGGAACGCGGCGCCGATGCCGACACCGAAGAGGATCCGCCGGGGGTGTCTCACGAGGACGGGGACGAGGCGCGGGCGGCCTCGGCCCGGGCCCGGAGGTCGGACACGGCGTGGCCCAGGCCCTCGGGATCGCGGTAGAGGGCGCTGCCGGCGATGAGGACGTTGGCCCCCGCGGTGACGGCACCGGCGATGGTGGCCGGCCCGATGCCCCCGTCGACCTCGACGTCGAGGGTGAGGCCGGCCGCATCGGCCAGGGCCCGTACCTCGGCCACCTTGGGCTCCATGGTGGCGATGTAGTCCTGGCCGCCGAAGCCCGGGTTGACCGTCATCACCAGGACCATGTCGACCAGGTCGAGCACGTGCTGGACGGCGGAGACGGGGGTGGCCGGGTTGAGGGCGACGGCGGGGCTGGCGCCCAGCTCCCGCACCCGGGCCAGCGTCCGGTGCAGGTGGGGGGCGGTCTCGGCGTGGATGATCAGGATCTCGCAGCCGGCGTCGACGTAGCGGCCGGCCAGCTCGTCGGGGTCGAGCACCATCAGGTGGGCCTCGAAGGGGATGTCGACGTGCTTGCGACAGCTGGCGATGACGTCGGGCCCGAAGGTGAGGTTGGGCACGAAGCGGCCATCCATCACGTCCCACTGGATGCGGTCGACGCCGGCCTCGGCCAGGGCGATGCACTCCTCGCCCAGCCGGCTGAAGTCGGCCGGCAGCACCGACGGGACGATGGAGATCGGGCGAGGCTCGGTCACCCCTGCATCGTAGGGTCCGACCGGTGGCCCGCCCCCGCACGATCGACGACGCCGAGCGGCGCGCCCGGCTCGGCCGGCGTCACGCCCTCTCGGAGGGCGCGGCCGACGTCGAGGCGGCCGCCGGGGCCGTCGTGGCCCTCCACGCCAGCGATCCGATCAGCGTCCACCTGTCGGCGTGGGCTCGCACGGCGGCCCCGGGGACGGCCGACGTCGAGCGGGCCCTGTACGACGACCGCACCCTCGTGCGGATGCACACGATCCGGCGGACGCTGTGGGTCGTGCCCCGGGTGCTCGAGCCGGCGATGCGGGTCGGCGGAGCTCGACCGCTGGTCGCACCGGCCCGCACCAAGCTCGTCGCCGCGCTGGCCGAGCGGGGCGAGGTGGCCGACCCCGAGACCTGGCTCGACCAGGTGTCGGCCGCCGTCGTCGCCGCCGTGGCCGACGCCGGCGAGGCGAGTGCCGTCCAGCTGGGGCGGGCCGTCCCGGAGCTGGGCACCAAGGTCGTCTACGGCTCCGGCCGATGGGCGACGGAGGTGACGGTCGGCTCCCGCCTGCTCGTCATCCTCGGCTTCGAGGGCCATCTCGTGCGGGCCCGGCCCCTCGGCACGTGGATCTCGGGGCAGTACCGGTACGCCCCGGGTCCGGCGTGCGACCCGACTGTCGTCGACCCGGCACCGGCCGTCGCCCGGGCGCAGGTGGTGGGGGCCTACGTGGCCCGCTTCGGTCCGGTCACCGAGGCCGACGTGCGCTGGTGGACCGGCTGGACGGCCACCCAGGTGCGCGCCGCCCGGGCCGAGATCGGCGCGGTGGAGGTCGAGGTCGACGGGGGGGCCGCGTACGTGGCGGCCGGCGACGACGACCCGGTCGCCGCGCCCGACCCGTGGGTCGCCCTCCTGCCCGGTCTCGACCCCACCACCATGGGGTGGAAGGGACGGGACTGGTACCTCGGCGACCTCGGGCCCGTGCTCTTCGACCGCAACGGCAACGCCGGTCCCACGGTCTGGGCCGACGGCCGGGTCGTCGGCGGCTGGGCCCAGCGCCCCGATGGCGAGATCGCCGTCGACCTGCGGGTCGACGTCGGAGCCGAGACGGCGGCGGCGATCGACGCCGAGGCCGCCCGTCTGGCCGCGTGGTTCGACGGCGTGGTGGCGACGCCCCGGTTCCGGACCCCGCTGGAGCGCGCCCTCGTCGCCGGGACGACCCTCCCGTGAGCGAGCTTGCCGTGGGCGACGACGTCGAGGTCGACGTGGCTCGGGTCGCCACCGGGGGCGAGGGCGTGGGCCGGGCGCCCGACGGCCGCACGTTGTTCGTCGCCGGCGCCCTGCCGGGAGAGCAGGTCCGGGCCCGCGTCGTCGAGGTCCGCAAGCGCCACGCCCGGGCCGAGCTGACCGAGATCGTCGAGCCGGCCCCCGGCCGCCGTCGCCCGCCGTGCCCCCACGTCGCCCACGGCTGCGGGGGATGCGACTGGCAGCACGCCACCGAGGACCTCCAGGCCCGGCTGCGGCGGACGATCGTGCGGGACGCCCTGGAGCGGATCGGGCGGATCGACGATCCGCCCGTGGAGGACGGCATCGTCGTGGGGCGGGACGCCCTCCGGACCACGGTGCGCGCCCTCGTCGTCGGTGGGCGAGCCGGCTACCGGCGCCGCCACTCCCACGACGTGGTCGTGCCCGACACCTGCATGGTCGTCCACCCGCGCCTCGAGGAGCTGCTGGTGCACGGCCGCTTCGCGGACGGCGAGGTCCTGCTGCGGGTCGGCGAGCGCACCGGCGACGAGGCGGTCGTGGCGCTGCCCGTCGAGGACGACGAGGTGGGCCGCATCCACGAGCTCGCTGGCGGCCGGCGCTGGCGCATCTCGGCCCGATCGTTCTTCCAGCCCTCGCCCCAGGCCGCCGACGCCCTCGTCGAGGAGGTGCGGGCGGCCGTGGGCGACATCCACGGCGGCCGGCTCGTCGACCTCGCCTCAGGGGTGGGCCTGTTCGCCGGCACGCTCGGCGCCGTCTTCCGCGAGGTCGTGGCGGTCGAGTCGGCCCCGACGGCGGTGGACGACGCCGAGGTGAACCTGGCCGACCTGCCCGTGCGCATCGTCCGCTCGACCATCGAGCGCTGGACCCCCGAGCCGGCCGACGTGGTGGTGGCCGACCCGCCCCGCGCCGGGCTGGCCGCGGCGGGGGTCGAGCGGGTGGTGGCCACCGGTGCGCCGACGGTGGTGCTGGTCAGCTGTGATGCCGCCTCGCTGGGCCGCGACGCCGGCCTGCTCGTCGCCGCCGGCTACCGCCTCGAGCGCAGCCGAGTGCTCGACCTGTTCCCCCAGACCGCGCACGTCGAGGTCGTCTCCCGGTTCGCCCGATGAGCGACGGGCCGCGCCCGGGCTGGCGGGACACCCCGGCCCCGAGCCGGCTGGCGCTCGACCACCCTCTGCGGGCCGAGATCCTGGCCGCCCACGCCGTCGCCCTGGCCGCCGGCGAGCCGACCTACACCGACCCGGCCAGCGGCTACCAGGCCATGACGGCCGACACCCTGGCCGCCCGCCCCTGCTGCGGGAACATCTGCCGCCACTGCCCCTGGGTCCCGGAGTGATCGCGCCCCGGTCCGTGGCGCGCAGGTAGCGGTTCCGGCGCGGTGGGAGGTCGCCGGTGGCGCACCACCGCGCATGATCCCGGAGGTCATCGTTCCGGCGCGGTGCGGTGCCGCCGGCGGTGCACCACCGCGCGGGTACGTCGGCGGCGGCGCACGACCGCGCCGGAAGGTCGACCTGCGTGGTGGGCGCGCCGCGGACGGGTGCGTGGGCCGGTGCCCCTGCCAGGATGGCGGGATGGACGAGACGGCGCTGCGTGCCCTCGTCGCCGCGGTGGCGACGGGCGAGGTCGGGGCCGACGAGGCCGTGTCCCGTCTGCGCCGGCTGCCGTTCGCCGACCTCGGCTTCGCCCGCGTCGACCACCATCGGATGCTCCGCACCGGGCTGCCCGAGGCCGTGTACGCCCCGGGCAAGACGGCCGAGCAGTGCACCGCTCTGGTGGGCGAGCTGCTGGCCGGCGAGGGCGGCCCCGTCCTCCTGACCCGGGCCGACGCCGAGCAGGCCGCCGCCGTCCTGGCCGCCCACCCCGACGGCGTCGTCACCGGCGATCGCCACCGCCTGATCGCCTGGCGCCCGACGCCGCCCCGACCGGTCCACGTCGTGGTCGTCAGCGCCGGCACCGCCGACCTGCCGGTGGCCGACGAGTGCGCCGCCACCCTCGCCGCCCTGGGCCTGCCCGCCCTGCGGCTCACCGACGTCGGCGTGGCCGGCGTCCACCGCCTGCTGGCCGACGTCGACCAGCTGGCCGGGGCCGACGCCGTGGTGGTCGTGGCCGGCATGGAGGGCGCCCTCGCCTCGGTCGTCGGCGGGCTCACCGCCGCCCCCGTCGTCGCGGTGCCCACGAGCGTGGGCTACGGCGCCTCGCTGGAGGGTGTCACCGCCCTGCTGGCCATGCTCTCGTCGTGCGCCGCCGGCATCACCGTGGTCGGCATCGACAACGGCTACGGCGCCGCCTGTGCCATCAGCCGCCTGCTCGCACCGGCCAGGGTCGCAGCTCGTGCCTGACCGCCGCCTCGCCTGGTTCCACTGCTTCTCGGGCGTGGCCGGCGACATGGCGCTGGGGGCGCTGGTCGACGCCGGCGCCGATCTCGACGAGGTCGAGGCCATCGTCCGCAAGGTCGACGTCGGCGGGTGGGAGCTGGAGGCCGAGCCCGTGCTCCGCTCCGGCGTGGCCGCCACCAAGATCCACGTGCGCGGCGTCGAGAGCGAGCACCACCACCGGACCTGGCGGACGCTCAGGGACCTGCTGGAGGCCGCTGGCCTGCCCGACCGCGTCCACCAGCGGGCCGTGGCCACGTTCGCCCTCCTGGCCCGGGCCGAGGGCGCCCTCCACCGGTCCGACCCCGACGACGTCCACTTCCACGAGGTCGGGGCCATCGACGCCATCGTCGACGTCGTCGGCACCTGCGCCGCCCTGGAGGTGCTGAGCATCGACGAGGTGACGTGCTCGCCCCTTGCCGTCGGGCGGGGCCGGGTCGCCGCCGCCCACGGCCACCTCCCGAACCCGTCGCCCGCCGTCCTGCGGGTGCTGGGCGAGGTCGGGGCGCCCGTGCACGGCGTCGACACGCCGGTCGAGCTGACCACGCCCACCGGCGCCGCCCTCATGGCCGCCCTGGCCACCGGCTTCGGGCCCCTGCCCGACGTGCGGGTCACGGCCTCGGGCTACGGCGCCGGCACGGCCGATCCCGACGGCGTGGTCAACGCCACCCAGGTCGTGCTGGGCCTCGCCTCGGCCGCCGGCCCGGCGCTGGGCGCCGACGGCGGCGGCCAGCCGGTCGTCGTGGTCGAGACCACCGTCGACGACGCCACCGGCGAGGTGCTCGGGGCCGCCGTCCCCGCTCTGCTGGCGGCAGGAGCCCTCGACGCCTGGATCACACCGGTGCTCGGGAAGAAGGGCCGGCCCGCCCACGTGGTGGCCGGCCTGGCCGACGCCGGCGACGCCCCGGCGGTGGCCGAGGCCCTGCGCACGGCCACCGGCAGCCTCGGCGTCCGGGCCGCGACCCACACCCGCTGGCCCGCCGCCCGTGCCTTCGCCGAGGTCGAGGTCGACGGGCACGCCGTGCGGATCAAGGTCTCGCCCGTGCGGGCCAAGGCCGAGCACGACGACGTCGCCGCCGTGGCCGCCGCAACCGGTCGCTCGATCCCCGACGTCGCCGCCCGGGCCGAGGCCGCCTGGTGGGCCGAACAGTGACCGCCGTCGAGCTCGACGATGTCGATGCTGCCCTCGACGCCCTGCGGGGCGAGCTGCGCCGGCTGGGCCCGGTCGTCGTGGCCTTCAGCGGCGGGGCCGACTCGGCCTTCCTGGCCCGGGTGGCCCACGACGAGCTGGGCGCCGCCGCCCGGGCGGTCACCGCGGTGTCGCCGTCGCTGGCGCCCGAGGAGCTCGACGACTGCCGGGCCCTGGCGGGGGAGTGGGGGCTGGACTGGGAGGGCGTGGCCACGGTCGAGCTCGACGACCCCCGCTACCAGGCCAACGCCGGCGACCGCTGCCGCTGGTGCAAGGAGGCCCTGATGGACGTCCTCGAGCCCATCGCCGAGGTCGCGGGCGGGGCCACCGTCGTCCTGGGCGTGAACATCGACGACCTGGGCGATCACCGGCCGGGCCAGGAGGCCGCCGTGGCCCGCGGTGCCGCCCTCCCGCTCGTCGCCGCCGGCTTCAGCAAGGCCATGGTGCGGGAGGCGTCGCGGCGTCTCGGCCTCCGCACGTGGGACAAGCCGGCCGCCGCCTGTCTCGCCTCCCGGGTCCCGTACGGGACGCCGGTGACGCTCCAGATCCTCGACCGGGTGGGCCGGGCCGAGGCCGCCCTCCACCGCCTGGGCTTCGCCGAGGTGCGGGTCCGCCACTACGAGGGTACGGCGCGGGTGGAGGTGCCGGTCGCCCGGCTGGCCGAGGCCGTGGCGGCGCGCCAGGCCGTGATCGCCGCCGTGCGGGGGGCCGGCTACGAGCGGGTCACGCTCGACCTCGACGGGCTCCGATCGGGCAACCTCAACGCCGACCTACCCGCTGACCAGGGCTGATGTCACCGCCCGAACGGGTGACGGGGCGAGGGCGACCGCAGTGCGGCGCGGCCGGCCGTGCCATCATGCGCCGATGACCGACGGGGGATCGCTCGGGCTGGCCGCGCCCTACCCGTCGCTGGCGGCCACCGACGTGCTGCTCGTCGAGGACGACGACGGCGACGCCCTGCTCGTCGAGGAGCTGGTGCTCGACGCCGGCGAGGCCATCGCTCTGCATCGGGTCCGGACCTTGGCCGAGGCCGTCATTTCGGCCCGAGGGGCCCAGTGCGCCCTCGTCGACCTGGGCCTCCCCGACGCCAGCGGGCTCGAGGCCGTGGCTGCCCTGC
>DATHEV010000917.1:0-4746 GCA_035318405.1 Iamia sp. | reverse complement strand
GCAGCGTCGTCTACCTGATCAAGCGGTCGGAGTGGTGGGACCTCCTGGCCCACGCCTCGGCCGAGCTGGGCGCCGTCCTCCTGTTCGCCACGTTGGTCACCGGGGCCCTCTGGGGCGAGCCGACCTGGGGCACCTACTGGGAGTGGCAAGACGCCCGCCTCACCACGACGGCCATCCTCTTCTTCCTGGTCCTGGGCTACCTGGCCGTCCGGCGGCTGCCGCTCGAGCGCGACCGCCGGTCCCGCATCGCCGCCGCCGTCGGCCTCCTGCTCGGCCCGACCACGATCGTCTGCCACTACGCCACGACCTGGTGGCGCACCCTCCACCAGGGCCCCACCATCACCAAGCTCGACCCCCAGATCGAGGGCGAGATGCTGCTCGCCCTGATGATCGGGATGGCCACCTTCCTGGCCCTCTACGTCTGGCTGACCCTGCACCGCTTCCGGGTGCTGTGGCTGGAGAACCGGGCCGAGGACCTGGGGCTCGACCAGGCTCTCGCCGAGCGCCGGGGCGAGGCCGATGGGGGCGCCGCCGCAGGTGGCCCCGCCCCCTCAGGAGCACCCTCGTGATCGTCGCCAGCACGCCGTGGGTGTCCGTGGGCATCTGCTACGCCCTCGTCTTCGGCTCCATCGGCCTCCTCGCCTGGCGCAGCCGCCAGCGCGGCCGCCAGCTGGCCGCGCAGGTGCCGCAGGACCAGCGCACCTGGATGGGCTCGTCGGACGAGACCCGATGAGCGAGCGCAGCGAGCGAATCAGACAGCGCGGTCGTCTCTCCGGTGACGAAGCGAGCGCAGCGAGTGGAGCCACCGGCGCTCATCGGGTCTCGGGCCGCGGCGGAGCTGACCGGGCCCGCGACGCTGGCGAGACCCGATGAGCGACGCATGAGCGACGCCCCGCTCGACCTCTCACCCCGCACCGGACCCGACGACGGCGCGACGCCCCGCCCACCCCGCTCCCGGGGCCGCGGCCTGCTCATCGGCGCCGTGATCCTCGCCCTGCTGGGCGGCATCGTGGCCCTGCTCATCGTGCAGGTCCAGGGCAGCTCGCTCTACTACTACAACGTCGACGAGGCGGTGGCGCAGCGCGAGTCCCTGGGCGACCGCGACATCCGCATCCAGGGCACCGTGGTGGGCGAGCCCACCGAGGTCGGCGGCGACGCCCTGGTGTTCGACCTGGCCTTCGGGGGCGAGTCGGTGGCCGTGCGCCACCTCGGCCCCGAGCCCCCGCCCCTCTTCGACGCCGGCGTCCCGTCGGTCCTCGAGGGCCACTTCGCCGACGACGGCGCGTTCGTGTCCGAGCGCATCGTCATCAAGCACTCCGAGGAGTACCGCGAGGACAACCCCGAGCACGTCGAGGACGCCCCGACTTGAACTGGTCGCCGACGAACGGGGGTCGCACGAGCGTCTGGTCCTCGCCTGGCGCCTCGGAGTGCACCGAGCTGTTTTCGTCCGCTCTTGTCGGCTCCTTCGTCGCCGACGGGCCGCTCGGGCCCAGGGTGGGGAGCGCGTCGTGAACGCATCGCTCGGCACCGCCGGCGTCGCCCTGGCCGTCGTGGCCTCGCTGGGCGGGGTCGTCACCGTGGCCCTGGCCCAGGCCAAGGGCCGGCCGGCCCTCCTCAAGCAGATGCCGGCCTTCGTGGGCCTGGTGGTCCTCGGTGCCGTCCTCGCCGTGGTCGCCATGGAGCGGGCCCTGATCACCCGCGACTTCTCGGTCCAGTTCGTGGCCGAGAACGGCAGCTCCACGACCTCGCTGCCCTTCACCATCTCCACCATGTGGTCGGCCCTCGAGGGCTCGATCCTGCTGTGGGGGCTCATCCTGGCCGGCTACCTGGTGGCGGTGGTGTGGAAGTTCCGCACCCGGCTCCAGGACCCGCTGGTGGCCTGGGCGATGCTGACGATGTTCGCCGTCACCGCCTTCTTCTTCGGCCTGATGGTGGGCCCGGCCGATCCGTTCGGCACCGTGGCCAACCCGCCGCTCGACGGCCCCGGGCCGAACCCGCTGTTGCAGGACAACCTGCTGATGGCGTTCCACCCACCGATGCTCTACCTGGGCTACGTCGGCTTCACCGTGCCCTTCGCCTTCGCCATCGGCGCCCTGGTCACCGGGCGGGTGGGGGAGGGCTGGCTGGTCGAGACCCGGCGCTGGACCCTGTTCGCCTGGGGCTTCCTCACCGTGGGCATCGTCCTCGGCGCCTGGTGGAGCTACGAGGTCCTGGGCTGGGGTGGCTACTGGGCGTGGGACCCGGTCGAGAACGCCTCGCTGCTGCCGTGGCTCACGGGCACGGCCTACCTCCACTCGGTGATGGTCCAGGAGCGGCGCGGGATGCTGCGGGTCTGGAACCTGTCGCTGCTGTGCGCCACCTTCGCCCTCACCATCCTGGGCACGTTCCTCACCCGGTCCGGCGTCCTCGACTCCGTCCACGCCTTCAGCGAGTCGTCGATCGGCGCCCTGTTCCTCGGCTTCTTCGGCCTGGTCGTGGTGGTGACGCTCGGGCTCATCGGCTGGCGGGGCGAGCAGCTACGGGCCCCCGGCCGGATCGACTCGCCGCTGTCGCGCGAGGCGTCGTTCCTGGCCAACAACGTGCTCTTCACCGGGTTCGCCTTCGTCGTGCTGTTCGGCACCGTGTTCCCGCTGATCGCCGAGGCCCTCGACGACCGGCGGGTCTCGGTCGGCGTGCCCTACTTCAACCGCATGGCCGGCCCCATCGGCCTGGCCCTGCTGTTCCTCATGGCCGTGGCCCCGGCCCTGCCGTGGCGCAAGGCGTCGACCGAGACGCTGTCGCAGCGCCTGCTGTGGCCGGCCTGGTTCGGCGTCGGCGTGGTCGTCGCCTGCGTGGCCGCCGGCACCCGCGGCATCGTGCCGCTGGTCGCCTTTGGCATGGGCGCCTTCGCCGGCGCCGCCGCCCTCCGCCAGGTGATCCTGGCCACCCGCCGCAACGGCTGGCGGGGCCTGGTGGGCCGGACCAACGGCGGCATGATCGTCCACCTCGGCGTGGTGATGATCGCCGTCGGCCTGGCCGCATCGGGCTCGTTCGCCGAGCAGGCCGAGGCCCGGATGGCGCCGGGCGAGACCCGCACCGTCCACGGCCACCAGGTCACCTACGTCGGCTTCGAGGAGCGGGACTCCGACCCCAGCCGGCTGATCCAGGCCACCGAGGTCCGGGTCGACGGGAAGACCCTCGAGCCCCGGCTCCAGCGCTTCCCCAACGCCACCCAGGAGATCGGCAAGCCGGCCGTCCGCTACGGCATCGGCGACACGGTCTACCTCGCCCTCATCCAGGCGCCCCGCGAGGCCGACGGCACGATCCTCCTGCGCATCATCGTCCAGCCGCTCGTGGGCTGGCTGTGGGCCGGCGGTGCCGTCATGGTGCTGGGCACGCTCCTCTCCGCCTTCCCCGGCCGGCGCCGGCGGGGCACCGAGCCGACCTCGGCCCCCAGCCGGTGGGACCGTCAGCACCACGACGACGACACCGACCCGATCCTCGACGTGCCCGATCCCGACACGGACTCCGATGACGAGCGCGAGCCGGTGGTGACCGGATGAGCACCGTGGATTCCGAGACCGAGACCGAGGGCGGCGACGGCCCCGACGAGGCTCCGGCCCGGCGCTGGCGGGTCTTCGGCCTGCCCGTCTCGGTGGTCGGCGCCGGGGTCCTGGGCGTGGTCATGCTCCTGCTCATCGTCCTGCTGGCCACCCGCGAGCCGGCCTCCGACCGCCAGGCCGACAGCCCGCTGCTGGGTCGGGCCGCCCCGCGCATCGAGGGCACCACCATCCAGGGCCGCGACTTCGACTCGGACACCTACGACGGACGCTGGCTGGTGGTGAACTTCTTCGCCACCTGGTGCGTCCCGTGCGTCCAGGAGCACCCCGAGCTGGCGGGCTTCCAGCGGGCCCAGCGCGACGCCGGCCAGGCCAACCTGATCAGCGTCGTGTTCTCCGACGACCAGGCCTTGGTCGAGGCGTTCTTCGATCGCCACGGCGGGGACTGGCCGGTGGTGCTGGCCGACCCCGAGACCATCAGCGAGTGGGGCGTCGCCGGGGTGCCCGAGTCCTTCGTGGTCGACCCGTCGGGCACGGTCCGCTACAAGCTCATCGGCGGCGTGACCGCCCAGGGCCTCAGCGAGCTGGTGAGCCCGTGACCCGCCGCACTCTCTGGATCGTCCTCGGGCTGGTCGCCGTGGTGGCGCTCGCCCTCGGGTCCCGGTCCGGCGGCGCCCGCACCGACGAGCAGCGGCTGTGGTCGATCGCCGGCGGTGTCCGCTGCCCGACCTGCGCCGGCCAGTCCGTCGCCACCAGCGACGCCGTGGCCGCCGAGTCGATCCGCGAGCAGATCCGCGACGACATCGAGGCCGGGCGCAGTGACGACGCCATCCGCGCCCGCCTGGCCGACGGCGCCTTCGGCGAGGACATCCTGCTCAACCCGCCCCGCAGCGGGTTCGCCGCCCTGGTCTGGGTGATCCCGGTGGTCGTCGTGGTCGTGGCCTTCGGCGGCCTGGCGCTCGCCTTCCGGCGCTGGGAGCGCATCGGGCCGTCCGGCCCGTCGCGCCAGGACCGGGATCTCGTGGCCGCCGCCCTCGGCTCCGACCCCGACGACACCCACGGCGAGGGGTCGGGCCGGTGAGCCGGCCGGACGCGACCACGGGCTCGGTCGATCCGGCGCCCGACTCCGAGGACGCCACGCCCGCCCCCAAGGCGGGCACCGTGGCCGCCCGTCGGGCCGCCGCCCGCGACGGCTCGGCCCGTGGAC
>DATHEV010000916.1:0-6640 GCA_035318405.1 Iamia sp. | reverse complement strand
CGGCCGGGAGCACGCCATCGGTGTGCTCATCCGCCTCCCCTTCGAGAGCGGCGCCAACGAGGTGATCGCCGGCGATCCGAAGCTCACGGAGATGAAGTACTTCTTCACCCGCAAGCTCATGCTGATGAAGGAGTCCGCCGGCTTCGTGGCCCTGCCCGGCGGGTTCGGCACCCTCGACGAGACCCTCGAGCTGCTGACCCTCCAGCAGACGGGCAAGGCCGTTCCCGCCCCCATCGTCCTCCTCGACCAGCCGGGCGGGACCTACTGGCACGCCTGGACCCGCTTCGTCGTCGACGAGCTGGCCGAGGGCGGCTACATCAACCCCCAGGACATCGCCCTGGCCGACCGTACCGACGACGTCACCGCCGCCACCGAGCTCGTCACCGGCTTCTACCGGCGCTACCACTCGATCCGCTGGGTCGGCGACCGGCTGGTGATCCGCACCCGGACGCCGGTGACCGACGACGATCTGGCGGACCTCAACCAGCGCTTCGCCCACCTCTGCACCACCGGCCGCATCGAGCGGGCCGACCCCTTCCCGCCCGAGCGCTCCGACGACGACGTCGTCGACCTCCCCCGCCTCGCCCTCCACTTCGACGTCTTCAAGATGGCCGGCCTCCACCACCTCGTCAGAGCCGTCAACGCCACGTCCTGACCCCCCGTGCCGAACTCGGGGGGAGATGTGCCCCCAGAGGGGCAGATTTCCCCCCGAGCTCCGGACCGAGAGCGGATCAGGGGCGGGCGGCGCAGGACTCGACGAAGTCGTCGGCGCGAGGGCCGTGGCGGCAGCGCCGCTCGTAGACGCCGAAGCCGAACACGGCGGCGAGGCTGACCACGCAGAGCAGTCCGATGACGATCAGGGACGCCCACACCGCCCAGCGCTTCCGGCGGCGGACGCGCTCGGCGTCGCGGTCGGGCGCCCAGCCCGGTCCGTCGCCCAGTCCCACGCGGCCACGGTACTCAGGGGAAGGTGTCGTCGGGTTCGGTGAGCAGGCCGATGGCCTTCTCGACGGCCCGTCTCGCTCGGGTGAGGCGCTTCTCGTCGACGGGGAGCTCGTGGCCGCCGGCATCGATCGACTCGCGCAGGCGGATGATGGCCAGGTCGGCCAGCTCCTCGGCGATCAGCTCCAGCCGGCCCCGGATGTCGTCGAACTCGCCGGCCACGGGGGGGAGCATGCCATGCTCGGGGCGTGCAGTCCGTCGCCCTCACCGCCCTCAAGGGGGGCGTCGGGAAGACCAGCACCACGGTCAACCTGGCCGCCCTCGCCGCCGCCGCCGGCTACCGCACGCTCGTCTGGGACATCGACCCCCAGGCGGGGGCCACCGCCTGCCTGGGCGTCAAGCCCAAGCTGCGGGGCGGGGCCCAGCGCCTCCTCGGCGGTGAGCGGGACCTGAGCCACGCCATCCGGCCCAGCTCGATCTCCGGCCTGGACGTGCTGCCCGGCGACGTGAGCCTCCGGGAGGCCGACGTCATCGTCAGCGGCAACCGCAAGCCCCGGCGCACGCTCAAGCGGATCCTGAGCTCGGTGGCCAAGGACTACGACGTGGTCGTGGTCGACTGCCCGCCCGGCGTCGGCCCCGCCACCGAGGTGCTGGTGCGGTCGGTCGACCTCCTGCTGATCCCCGTCGTCCCCGCCCCGCTCGACCTGCGGGCCCTCGACCGCTTCGCCGACGTCATCGCCGACCTCGGCGCCCCGGCCGAGCTGCTGGCCCCGTTCCTCTCGCTGGTCGACCAGCGCAAGCCCCTCCACCGCAAGCTGATGGACGAGGTGCGCACCGAGCGCCGCTTCCTGGCCTCGGCCATCCCCGTGTCCTCGGCCGTCGAGCGGATGCCCCTGGAGCAGGTGCCCACCGTCGTCGCCGCTCCCCGGAGCCTGGCCTCGCTCGCCCTGCGGGACCTCTGGGGCGAGGTCACCGACCGCCTCGACCTGCACTGACCGACCGGGTCGCGCCCGGCCCGGCCCGGGGTCGAGGCTCGGCCCCGGCCGCCGGTAGGGTCGACCGGTGGCCCGCCGACGACCGCCCGAGGACCAGCACGAGTACGTGTCGTTCGACGACCCCGACGAGGACCGCACCTGGGTCTTCGACGTGTCGTTCCTCACCAGCAGCTGGAACTGCATCTTCGGCCAGGGCTGCCCCGGCATCCTCGACGCGCCGGCGCCGGAGATGGTCCAGGGGTGCTGCTCCTACGGCGCCCACTTCACCAGCGCCGAGGACCGGGCCCACGTCGAGGTGATGGCCGAGCGCATGACGGCCGACCAGTGGCAGTTCAAGAAGGTGGCCAAGAAGCGGGGCGGACCGATCAAGGTCAACAAGGAGGGCGAGATCGTCTCCCGCCTGGTCGAGGACGCCTGCATCTTCCTCAACCGTCCCGGCTTCCCGGCGGGCCCCGGCTGTGCCCTGCACTCGGCCGCCCTCAACGCCGGCGAGCGCTTCATGGACTGGAAGCCCGAGGTGTGCTGGCAGGTGCCGCTGCGCCGGGTCGACGACACCGATCCCTACGGCCACGTCACGTCGACCCTGCGGGAGTGGAAGCGCCGCGACTGGGGCGAGGGCGGCGCCGAGTTCCACTGGTGGTGCACGGCCGACGACGGGGCCTTCGGCGGCAAGAAGCCGGTCTACGTCGAGATGCGCGACGAGATCATCGAGATGACCAGCCGCCGCGCCTTCCAGATGTTCGTGGAGTACGTCGAGGCCCGTCAGGCCCCGGGGGCGGCGACGTTCCTCCCCCACCCGGTGGTGCGCGCCCGCCGCTAGCCGCCGTAGGCGTTGAGGAAGGAGGCGATCTTGGGGGCCGCCACCGACGCGCCGGCCGAACCGCCCTCGACGAAGGCGCAGAAGGCGACGTCGCCCCGGAAGCCGATGAACCAGGCGTTGGTCTGGAGGGTCTCGCCGGTGCCGAACTCCGAGGTGCCGGTCTTGCCGAAGACCTCGCCGGCCACGCCGTCGAAGGCGCCGGCGGCGGTGCCGTCGATGGTGACCTGCCGCATCATGGTGCGGAGGTAGCCGGCGGCGGTGGGGTCGAGCGGGATCGGGGCCGGCTGGCCCTCGGGGGCCGGCTCGGCGACGATGCGCGGCGGGTTCCACTGCCCGGCGGCGACGGTGGCGGCCACCATCGCCATGGCGAGGGGGCTGGCCTGCACGGTGCCCTGGCCGATGGCCGAGAGGCCCCGGCTGGCGGGGCCGTCGTTCACCGGCACCGACCCGTTGAACGAGCCGAGCCCGACGTCGTACTCGGCGCCCAGCCCGAAGTCGAGGGCGGTGTTGTGGAGCTCGTCGTCCCCGTAGCCCAGCGCCAGCCCGATGAAGGCGGTGTTGCACGACAGGGAGAAGTTCCGCAGCAGGGTCGTGTCGCCCAGCACCTCCTCGCCGGCGTTGCCGATCACCTGGCCGCCGGCGTTGATCTCGGCCGGGCAGCTCACGATCGAGTCGGGCGTGTTCCCCCGGCGGATGGCCGCCGTCGCGGTGATCACCTTCATGGTCGAACCAGGGGCGACCTGGCCGTTGAAGGCGATGTTCTGGGCACTGCCGGTGGGGCCGGTGGCGGCGGCGAGGATCTCGCCGGTGCTGGCCCGCACGGCCACCAGGGCGGTGAGCCGGTCGTCGCCCGCGAGCGCGTCCTCGGCGGCCTGCTGAGCGGCTCGGTCGAGGGTGAGGCGGACCGGTGTGCCCGGCCCCGGCGCGATGGTCTCGAGGGTCTCGACGGTGGGCGGCACCGGCTCGGCGTTGGGATCGGTGGTGGTGGTGACGCCGTCGGCGGTCTCCAGGGCGGCCCGGGTGACCCGGATCTCCAGGCCGGGTGTGCCGCTCAGCTGCTCGTCGTAGCGGGCCTGGATCCCGGACTGGCCGATCAGGTCGCCCGGCTCGACCTGGCCCTCGGACTCGGCCACGTCCTCGGCGTCGGCGGGGCCGACCGCCCCGAGGATGGGCCGGGCGAAGTCCCGGTTGGGGGCGAGGAGGGCGGTGTCCTCCTGGAAGCGGGTGCCCGGCAGCGGCTGGAGCTGGTCCCGGATCGGGTCGTAGTCGCTGCGCCGCAGGGTGATGACCTCGAGGAACTGGTCGTCGGGGGCGGCGTCGATGCGGGCGGCCAGGGCGGCACCGTCGAGGTTCAGCAGACGGGCCAGCTCGCCGGCGAGGGCCTGGGTGTCGGGGACGTCGCCGGGGACCACGCCCACGATCACCACCGGGGTGGGGGCCACGAGGGCCTCGCCGGCGCCGTCGAGGATGGCCGCCCGCTCGGAGTCGGTGGCCACGGCGGACAGGCTGTCGCCGGGCTTGAGCCGGTTGTCGAGCGTGGCGATGTCCCACACGACGTTCCAGCTGGCGGCGCCGTCGGCCCCGGCGTACACGGCGTTGACGGTGCCAGTGGTGTTCCAGGTCGCCCCCTCGACCTCCCACACCACCTCGAGCGGGGCGCTGGCGGCGGCCGCCTCCTCGTCGACGGTGACCGCCCCGGGGGTGGCCGTGAGGCTCAGGTTGCCCAGGCCCTCGGTGACGGCGGTGTAGGAGGCCGCGACCTCCTCGGCCGGCTGGACCGTGTCCCCCTCGCCCGGGGTGCCCGCGTTGACGGCGTCGACGAAGCGGGTGACGGCGGCGGTCGCCGCGTCCCGGCCGCCGGAGCCGCCCGGCGCCTCGTCCTCGCCGGTGAGGACGATGATGGCCACCACCGCCAGGACGGCCACCACGGCGATCCCGGCCAGTCCCACGACGAGGGCCCTCGCCGCTCCCCTGTCTGCTCGATGGCTCGGGGCCACAGCACCTCCACGTCGTTCGTCGCTCGTCGCCCCATCGGCGGAGCCCAAGACCACCACACCTGACCCCGCTCCGCAGTGATCTCCGCCCCCTGACGGCCGGGGAGGGATGCCCGATCGTCAGGTCTGGTTGGCTGGGGCGGTGAAGCAGTCGATCGACAGCGCCTGGGACGACCACCCCGCCGAGCCCGACGACCAGGAGGACACGCCCCCGGTCTGGTGGATCGTCAACCTCGTCGACGACGTGGAGGGGATCGAGGACCTGCGGGTCCAGATCGTGCTGGAGGTGCCGGGGACGACGGAGCGGATCGCCGCCCACCTCGCCCCCGCGACTGCCCGTCGACTCCGGGCGGCGCTGGCCACCGCCCTCACCACGATCGGCGAGCCCGTCGACTGATCAGCCCGTCGATTGATCAGGCGCTGGCCGTGACGCCCTTCTTGCCGGCCCGCCGGCGGTCGGGCTCGGCCAGGAGGCGCTTGCGGATCCGGATGGCGTCGGGGGTGACCTCGACCAGCTCGTCGTCGGCGATCCACTCGATGGCCGTCTCCAGGGTGTGGACCTTGGGCGGGGCCAGCTTGGCGGCGTCGTCGTGGCTGTGGGTGCGGATGTTGGTCTGCTGCTTCTCGCGCACGGCGTTGACGACCATGTCGCCGCTGCGGGCCGCCTCGCCGATGACCATGCCCTCGTAGACGATCTCGCCGGGACCGACGAACAGCTCGCCCCGGAGCTGGAGGTTGTCGAGGGCGTGGGCCGTGGTCGGGCCCTTGCGGTCGGCCAGCATGGCGCCGCCGGTGCGGTGGGGCAGCTCGCCGACCCACTCCATCCAGCCCACGTGGTGGGTGTGGAGCAGGGCGGTGCCGCGGGTGGCGGTGAGGAGCTGGCCCCGGAAGCCGACCAGGCCTCGGGCGGGGGCCTCGAAGGTCATGATCGTGCGGTTGGTGTCGCCGGGAGCCAGATCCTTGACGATGCCCTTGCGGGGCGCCAGGGCCTGGGTGACGGTGCCGACGTGGTCGCTGGGGACGTCGACGACGCCGCGCTCGAGGGGCTCGTGGCGGCGGCCGTTGATCTCCTTCACGATGACCTCGGGCCGGCTGACCTGGACCTCGTAGCCCTCGCGGCGCATCGACTCGATGAGCACGGCCAGCTGGAGCTCGCCCCGCCCCGCCACCTCGATGACGTCGGGCGTGGTGGTCTCGTTGACCTTGATGGAGACGTTGCCCAGGACCTCGCGGTCGAGACGCTCCTGGAGCTGGCGGGAGGTCACGAACTTGCCCGACTGGCCGGCCAGCGGCGAGGTGTTGATGCCGAAGGTCATCCGCAGCACGGGCTCGTCGACGCTGAGCCGGGGCAGGGCCTCCTGGGTGGTCGTGTCGGAGAACGTGTCGCCGATCTCGACCTCGGGGAAGCCGCCGATGACGAACAGGTCGCCGACCGAGCGGGTCTCGACCTCGATGCGGCTGATGCCCTCGAACCCGAGCAGGGCCGACGGCTTGCGGACGACGGGGCTGGCGCCCTCGGCCACCTCCTCGTCGAGCAGCGCCATCTGCGTGTCCTTGCGCATGGTGCCGCGCACGACGCGGCCCACGGCGAGACGGCCGAGGTAGTCGGAGGCATCGAGGTTGGTGACGATGGCCTGGAGGGCGCCGTCGGGGTCGCCCTCGGGGGCGGGGATCTTGTCGACGATGGCCTGGAGGAGCGGCGTGAGGTCGTCGTCGGGGCCGGGCATCCCGATGCCCTCGACGGCCTTGGCGTCGCGGGCGACGGCCGAGATGATCGGGAAGTCGATGTCGTCGGCGTCGTGGGCCAGGTCGAGGAAGAGCTCCTCGACCTCGGACAGGACCTCCTGGGGCCGGGCGTCCTGGCGGTCGACCTTGTTGATGACCAGCAC
>DATHEV010000915.1:0-9272 GCA_035318405.1 Iamia sp. | reverse complement strand
CGGCCTCGGCCGTCGCCCGGGCCTGCTGGTGCACCGCCCACGGCAGGTCGAAGCGGCGCCCCTCCCGATCGCGGCACCAGTGCGTCAGCAGGGTCGTCGGGAAGCTGGCGTCGCAGATCGTGCCCACGTGCGCACCGCCGTCGCCCAGACCCGGCACCGTGTGCTCGTGGGCGAGCATCTCGGCGACTGCGTCGAGGTTGCCGTCGACGTAGTTGAGGAACGGCAGGTAGAGCAGCGCGTGGCCGTCGTCGGCGAGGAGCGCATCGACGAGCCACTCCACCACCGGGATGCCGGCCGCCGCGGCGAGCGCCACCGCGCTCCGGCTCGCCGGTGGCTCGTACTCGGGCGGATCGCCCAGGACGTAGAGCCGGTCGAGAGGGATCCGCACCCCTGCCTCGGTGAGCTCGGCGACCAGAGCCGTCCGGCGGTCGGGCGCCGCGAGCGCCGCGGCCCGATCGGCCAGCGGCATCGACTCGCCCAGCGACCGATACGTCGCCAGCCGGCCGAGCGGGTTCACCGTCGCCTGGATGCCGACCAGGATCCCGACCGCCCGCGGCGCGACCTGGGCCCGTAGGGGAAGGCCGGCCGCGTTGGCCCGGTCCAGGAGCGCGAGCTGCCGACGGAACCCGCCGCCGCGACCCGCCTGCGCCAGCGAGAACGACAGCGGACGGCCCGAGGCCTGCATCATCGCCATCAGCGTCTCGGCCTCGTCGTCGAAGTCGGCGAAGTCGGACACGACCTGGAGCACGCCGGTATCGGTCCGGCCGACGGCATCGGCGATGCCGACGAGCTCGGCGCGGGCCGCGTCGAGGGACGGGATCGGGTGGCCCGCACTCGTCCGGTGGTTGGCGGTGCGACTCGTCGAGAACCCGAGCGCCCCGGCGGCGATGCCCTCGGCGGCGAGGCGGCCCATGGCGGCGATGTCGTCGTCGGTCGCGGGCTCCCGGTCGGCGCCGCGCCGGCCCATGACGTGCAGACGGATCGGGCTGTGCACGACCTGCGTCGCCAGGTCGATGTCCCACCGGCGGGGCTCGAGGTGGTCCAGGTACTCCGGGAAGGACGTCCACTCCCAGGTGAGGCCCTCGTCGAGGATCGACCCGGGGAGGTCCTCGACCCCCTCCATCACCTCGACCAGCAGCTCGCGGTCGCCGGGGTGGACCGGTGCGAAGCCGACCCCGCAGTTCCCCGCGACCACCGTCGTCACCCCGTGGGACGACGAGGGAGCCAGCGAGTCGTCCCAGGTCGCCTGGCCGTCGTAGTGCGTGTGCAGGTCGACGAAGCCCGGCGTGACGACCGCACCGTCGGCATCGATCTCCCGTCGGCCCGGGCCGACGACCCGGCCGACCTCGACGATCACACCGTCGGTGACCGCGACGTCGGCGACGCGACCGGGAGCGCCCGTCCCGTCGACGACGAGGCCTCCCCGTACCACCAGGTCTGCGGCCATCGGTTCTCCATCCGCTCGGGCGACCTCTGACATCCACGAGTGTCACAGATGGCGAGGTTCGGGGCGCTCGGAGGGGACGAGACGGCTGGTGCGGAGGAGGAGGGGGAGGCCGACGACGACGAGCGCGGCGGCGACCCAGCCCACGGCCCGGGCGTCCCACGCCCCGACGGCCACGCCCACCAGGGCCGACAGGCCGGTGCCGCCCAGGTTCATGGCCACCAGCTGGTAGCCGCCCAGCCGACCGGCGTGGTCGGGACCGACGCGGTCGGCGGTGGTGGCCATCAGCGTCGGGAACAGCGGGGCGAGGGCCAGCCCGAGCAGCGGGTAGGCGGCCAGGGCCAGCGGCCGGGGGAGGAGGGGTACGGCCAGGAGCAGCGCCGAGGTCGCCACCCCGCCGCCCACGAGCAGCGGCCGGGGCGCCGCCCGCAGCCGGCCCAGCACCAGCCGACCGACGGTGATGCCGCCCCAGAAGCCGCTGACGGTCAGCCCGGCGGCCCGTCCGGAGGCGCCCCGGCCGTCCTCCAGGTAGGTCGCGGCCCAGTTGCCGGTGACGATCTCCAGCGTGCAGAACAGGGCGAAGGCGCCGAGCGACCAGGCTGCCGCGGCTCGGACGCCGGCCGTCGTCGGGACCCGTGCGGGCGGCGGCCCCCGGTGCTCGGCCAGGGCCGGGGGCCAGGCCACGGCGGGGGAGAGGGCCAGCGCCCCCGCCAGCACGGCGGCGCCGGCACCGGCGAAGAACCCGACCGGCCACGAGGTGATCGCCACCAGGGCGGGGAAGGCGGTGGCACCGACGCCGTAGGCGCCGAAGACGAGCCCGGCCTGGCGGACGTCGCGCACGGCCGTCTGGTAGCGGTTCCCCAACGAGTCGAGGGCGCCGGACGCCAGGCCCACGGCGGTGGCGGCGGCGACCAGGACGGCGTACGACCCGGTGGTGGCGATCACGACCTGGGCGCCGGCCAGGGCGACGCACACGACGGCCGTCGCCGGTCCGATGCCGACCCGTCGCAGGACGGCGAGGGCGGTGGCGGACGTGCTCAGCCGGCCCAGGCCGTACCCGGTGACGACCAGGCCCAGCGCCTCCGACGGTCGGTCGACCCGGAGCCGGCCCTCGGGCCACGCCGCCCCCAGCATCCCGATCGGGGCGGCGAAGGCCCAGAACACCACCGCCTGCACCACCACGGGCGACGAGCGCAGCGGTCGACGGGCCACCCGCCGACCCTAGGGAGTCGCCGGGTCAGTCCACGGGGTGGATCTCGGGGGAGACGGTGACGGGGAAGCCGAGGAGCTCGGTCAGGGCCTCCTCGGCGCCGGGCGGGGCCCACGTGGCGTAGACGAGGAGGGACTGCTCGATGTCCTCGCGCATCACGCCCGTCACCGGGATCGACAGGTCGCCGGCGTGCAGGGGCGTGTCCGCATTCGCCGCCTGGAGGACCACGTCCTCGGCCGCCCGCAGCTCGGCCGCCGAGTGGGGCACCTCGGCGACGCAGAGCGCCCCGCCCCACACCGCGGCCAGCTCGGTCCGGTGGCGCTCCAGGTCGCCGGTGAAGGTCACGGTCATGACGCCACCGGCAACCGGGATCGACTCGTCGACCCAGACCAGGCCGAGGTCGGGCTGCTTCCGGGCGGCGAACTGGAGCGCCTCACGATCGTCGATCCCGGCCCGCTCCGGGTCGATCACCGCCCACCCACCGGGGGGTTCGGGGCACGGCGGCCGGTAGCGCTCGGGGCCGGGGTCCAGGGGGGCGGCGGGACGCCCGTCCGGTGGGCCCGGGGGCTCGGTCACCCGGATGGTCTCCCCGTCGTAGATCCCCACGACGTGGTACTCGCCCCACCGGGCCTCGCCGTCGACGTGGTCGTCGTCGACGTCCGCCCAGTCCCAGTCCACCAGGGGGATCCCGCGGCACGTGGGCGGGCCGACGTGGGCGCTCAGGTCCCCCGTCTCCCGGCAGAGCTCGGGGCCGTGATCCGCGTCCTCCAGCACCCTCCCCCACACCTGGGCCTCGGCCGGGAGGCCATCGGGACCGACGGTGGTCGTCGTCGTCTCGTCCTCGTCGGCCGCCGGGCCGGCGTCGACGGGCTCGTCGCCCGACCCGGTGGTGACGGCCAGGGCGGCCAGGCCCACGAGGACGACGATGGCGGCCGCCGTGGCCAGCACCCACCGCCGCCGGCCCGGCGGGGTCGCCGCTGGGTCGGAGCCGACGTCGTCGTCCGCCGCCCGATCGGTGATGACGGCCCAGGCCTCGGGCGTCGGCTCGGCGTCGGCGTGGCGGCGGAGGGCATCGCGCCAGCGGGGATCAAGCGGGTCGGTCACGAGGGATCTCCTCCGGTCGGGCGGGGGTCGCGGTCGGCGAGCAGGGTCGCCAGGCGGCGGGTCCCGCGGTGGACGTGGGTCTTCACCGCGCCGGCGGACACGCCGAGGAGGCGGGCGGCCTCGGTGTGGGTCAGGCCCAGGAGGGTGCAGGCGGCGATGCACTCCCGCTGGCGCACCGGCAGGAGGGCCAGGGCATCGGCCACGGCCCGGGCGTCGTCGTCGGCCAGGGCGGCGTCCTCCACCGGCGCCGCGGCCGGGCCGGGCGGTGACGGCCGGGGCCGGTCGGCCACCGCCCGCCGGCGGATCCGCCCGCGGGCCTGGTTCACCACCGCCCGCCGGAGGTAGCCGACGGCGGCATCGGGGTCGGCCAGCGGTCCCCGCCGGAGCAGGCCGGCGAAGGCGTCCTGGGCCACGTCCTCGCCTACCTGGCGGTCGCCGGTGACGACGGTGGCCAGGCCCACCAGCTCGCCGTAGGACGTCTGGAACAGCGACTCCACCAGGTCCCTGTGCGCCGCCTCGGGGTCCACCACGTCCATCATCACCCCCACCCACGCGCCGGCGCCGCCATCGGTTGACACGTCGACGCCCTAGCGTCCGGGGCATGGCCGGACGGATCGAGGCGTGGCGGCGTCAGCAGGAGGTCAAGGCCCGCGAGCGGGCGGTCCGCTTCAAGGCCCTCGACGGCCAGCTCCGCGAGGCGGTCGAGAAGCGGGAGATCCCCCGACCGGCCAAGGCGCCGCGGCCCGAGCCGGGCACGCTGCCGCCCGACGTGGCCGCCCTCGTCGACGACGGCCAGGTCCGCCGGGCCGCCACGCTGCTGGCCAACCTCACCGGCGCGTCCGCCGACGAGGCCCGCGCCGCGGTCGCCGCCTACGAACGCCGGCCGCGGCCCTAGCCTCGACACCACGCCCGCCCGGAGGAAGCGCCATGACCGCGACCGAGACCAGCCCCACCACCGCCGAGCCCGAGGGCGAGCGCCCGACGTTCGACTCGCTCGACCCCGCCACCGGACGGGTCGTGGGCACCCACCCCGTGCACGGTCCCGACGCCGTCGCCGCGGCCGTCGAGCGGGCCCGGCGGGCCGCCCAGCAGTGGGCCGACCTCGGCTTCGACGGCCGGGCGCCCCTCCTCGGCACCTGGCGGGCCCTGCTGGTCAAGCGGGCCGACGAGCTGGCCGCCCTCGTCCACGACGAGACCGGCAAGCCCCTCGGCGACGCCCACCTGGAGATCGTGCTGGCCGTCGACCACCTGGCCTGGGCGACCAAGCACGCCTCCAAGGTCCTCAAGCGCCGCCGGGTCTCGCCCGGCCTGCTGATGTCGAACCACGCCGCCACCCTCGAGTACCTGCCGCTCGGCGTGGTCGGGGTCATCGGGCCGTGGAACTACCCGGTGTTCACGCCCATGGGCTCGATCGCCTACGCCCTGGCCGCCGGCAACGCCGTCGTCTTCAAGCCCAGCGAGCACACGCCCGGCGTGGGGGAGTGGCTGGCCCAGAGCGCGGCCGAGGCCATGGGCGTTCCCGGCCTCGTCGAGGTGGTCACCGGCTTCGGCCCCACGGGCGCGGCGCTGGTGGGCGCGGGCGTCGACAAGATCGCCTTCACCGGCTCGACGGGCACGGCCAAGAAGATCATGGCGGCGGCGGCCGAGACCCTGACGCCCGTGCTCATGGAGTGCGGCGGCAAGGACGCCCTGCTGGTCGATGCCGACGCCGACCTCGACGCCGCCGCCGACGCCGCCACCTGGGGCGGCATGTCGAACGCGGGCCAGACCTGCGTCGGCGTCGAGCGGGTCTACGTCCACGGCGCCGTCTACGACGCCTTCGTCGACAAGGTCGTGGCCAAGGCGGGCAAGGTCACCGCGGGGGCCGACGCCGACTCCGACATCGGGCCCATCACCATGCCGTCGCAGCTCGACGTGATCCGCCGCCACATCGCCGACGCCCTCGACCGGGGCGGGCGGGCGCTGGTGGGCGGGCGCGACGCGGTCGACGACCGCTACGCCCGGCCCACCGTGCTGGTCGACGTGCCCGAGGACTCGCTGGCCAACACCGACGAGACCTTCGGGCCCACGCTCACCATCGCCAAGGTGGCCTCGATGGACGAGGCGGTCGAGAAGGCCAACGCATCCCGCTACGGCCTCGGCGCCACCGTGTTCTCCAAGGGCCAGGGCCCCGAGCTGGCCCGGCGCCTGCGGACGGGCATGACCGCGGTCAACTCGGTGATCTCGTTCGCCGGCATCCCGTCGCTGCCCTTCGGCGGGGTGGGCGACTCCGGCTTCGGGCGCATCCACGGCGCCGACGGCCTGCGCGAGTTCGCCCGGCCCAAGGCCGTGGCCCGCCAGCGCTATGCCGCCCCCCTCTCACTGACCACCTTCGACCGAGGCCCCAAGGTCGACAAGGCCGTCGGCACCGTCCTCAAGCTCCTCCACGGCCGCCCGCCGAGGAAGTAGTAGATCCCGCTAGCCCGCCTCGCGGATGGCTCGTTCGAGGCCGTCGGGGCCGAGGGCGATCAGCCGGCCCACGAGGGGGTCGGTGCCGTCGGCGCCGATGAGGGCGCCGTCGACGACGAGGTAGCGGCCCTGGGCGTTGACGGTGACGAACGGGGTCGGTTCCTGCGTGTCGGCGCTGGGGTCGACGAGGAACCAGATGGCGTCGTCGCCCTCGGCCGACGGCACCAGGCCGTCGACGATCAGCGGTGACCCGTCGAGCAGCCAGCCCTCCTCCTCGACGAGGAACTCGGGAGGTGGCTCGGGCCCTCGCAGCACCTCGGTGACCTCCAGCGCCACCAGCCGCGACTCCAGGGCCGTCTCCTCCCCGGGCTCGCCGAACACCCGGCCCCGCTCGGTCGAGGTGACCCGGGCCCGCACCACCAGGTCGGTGGCGGCCAGCAGCTCGTCGAGCGTGGCGTAGGTGGGCGAGTCGGACTCGATCTCGACCGGCCCCGGGACCGTCGTGGTCGTGGTCTCGTCGACGGGCGCCTCCTCGCTGCCGCCACCCCCCACCAGCACGACGGCCAGGATCCCCGCCACCACCAGCGCCACGACGGGCGCGACCCATCCTCGACGCGACGCGGCCATGCCCGCCACCCTGGCACGCCGCGCTCGGATCTCCGAGTCGGGCGTACACCACGAGGGGTATGGTGGTGGGCATGAGCCGCACGAACGTCGACATCGACGACGCGCTGGTCGAGAAGGCCATGCGCATGTACCGCCTCGAGTCCAAGCGAGCCGCCATCCAGCTTGCCCTCGAGCAGCTGGTGGGCGAGCCCATGACCAAGGAGGAGATCCTCGCCTACGAGGGCTCGGGCTTCGAGCTCACCAACGACCAGATCGAGGGTCTCGAGCCCATCCCGTGATCGTCGACACCTCGGTCTGGATCGAGTACATCCAACAGACGGGATCTCGAGCGAACCTGGTGCTGCGGCAGGCGATCTCGGACCAGGAGTCGATCACTGTGCCCGAGGTCGTCCGCATGGAGCTCCTCATCGGTCCCACCGACGAGGAGAAGGCCAAGGAGCGGCGCCGGTTCCTCGATGCCTTCGACGTGGTCGCCTTGGAGCCGCTCATCGACGCCGAGGAGGCGGCGGCCATCCACCGCCGCTGCCGGCGGGCCGGGGAGACGCCCCGCAACCTGCTCGACTGCATGATCGCCGCCGTGGCCATCCGGCGTGACGAGCCCGTCCTCCATCGCGACCGCGACTTCGACGTCATCGCCCGGCACACCACCCTCCAGGTGGTGTCGGCGCTGGGGGAGAGGGTCTAGCTGTCGCCGTCGGCGTCGCTGAAGCGGACGGTGATGCCGAGCTGGCTGGCCACCTCGGTGGTCATCAGGACCTTGAGGGCGGCGACGGCCTCGGAGGCGGCGACCAGGTCGTCGTGGGCGTCGGTGTAGGCGGCGTCGGCCGAGTCGGGGAGGGCGGCGAAGGCCCCCACCGCGGCGGCGACGAGCTCGGTGAGCCGGGTGGCGGTGTCGGGCGAGCGGGCCGCGACCAGGGCCACGAGCCCGTCGCCGTCGTCGTCGGGATCACCCTCGACGACCGTCGCCAGGGAGTCGAGCAGGGCCCGGTGCTCGGCCATGACGAAGGCGCCGGGCCCATCGCGCCGGGTCGAGAGGGCGTCGTCGAGGGTCTCGGCCAGCGCCAGGTCGCGGATGCCGTTGTCGTCGATGGCGGTGAGGCAGGCGATCACCTGGTTGGTGAGCGCGTCGACGCTGCCGAGGGGGTCGCCCTCGGGCCCGGCGGCCAGGGTCTCGCGGTAGGGCTCGTCGCCGTCCTCCCAGTCGGCCAGCACGACGGCCACGGCGTCGGCCGAGACGGGCAGGACGTTCACCAGGAACTCGCAGGTGCGGGCGCCCCCGGGGGTGGCGAGGGCGATCGCCTGCTCGCCGAAGAGGAGGGCCTCCATCAGCGAGATCCCGTGGAACGTCGAGCCCTTGGACCGCAGCGTCTCGGTGTCGATGGGCTCGTCCGAGGCGAGCAGGTCCTCAACGGGGTCGGGCCGGGCCCGGAAGGCCACGTCGGCCATGAGCCGGCGGTCCATCGACGGCCCGACGGCGCCACCCCGGGTGCCCTGCCACGAGCGGGCCACGGTGCGCCACGACTCCTGCGCGGTCGCGAGGGCGTCGGGGGACGGCTCGGCGCAGAGGGCGTCGAGGTCGCTCGCCAGCCCGGCGAAGGCGTCGCCCAGCCGGCGGTAGGACGGGATGATCGTGTCGTCGGCGATGCCGGTGAGGACGATCTCGGTCGAGCCGCCGTCGGCCGAGCCATCGGTGCTGGGCTGGTCGGAGGCATCGGAGCAGGCGACCAGGCCGACGGCGAGGCCGGCCGCGACCACGACGGTGAACAGGCGGCGGGGGAGGGTCACAGCGACTCCAGGAAGGCGAGGAGGGCCCGGCGGTCGTCGCCCGGGAGGGCGCGGAACCGCTCCTGGGCCCCGGCGGCCTCGCCACCGTGCCACAGCACCGCCTCCTCGAGGGAGCGGGCCCGACCGTCGTGCAGGAAGCGGGTGTGGCGGTTGACGGTCTCGACCAGGCCGATGCCCCACAGCGGCGGCGTGCGCCACTCGGAGCCGTCGGCGTCGCCCTCGGGGCGCCCGTCGGCCAGGCCGGCGCCCATGTCGTGGAGCAGCAGGTCGGTGTAGGGGCGGATGACCTGGTCGTCGAGGGCCTCGGCCACGTCGCTCGCCCCGGTGCGCATCTCGGCGGTGTGGCACGACGCGCACCCGGCCTCGGCGAAGACGGACTCGCCCCGGTCGGTGTCGGTCGCGCCGACGTCGCGCCGGGCGGGCACGGCCAGGGTGCGGGTGTAGAAGGTGACGCGGCTCAGCTTCTGATCGTCGACCTCGGGCTCGCCCCCGCTCGGGGCAGCGAGGCACGCGGGCTGCTGGTCGGTGCACGGCTGCTCGGGCCGGATGCCGGTGGTGACGCCGATGTCGGCCCGGAAGGCGGAGGCGTTCTGGTCGTTGACCGTGGGGGCGAGGCCCTTCCACCCGAAGCGGCCGAGCTGCTCCTCGCCGGTG
>DATHEV010000914.1:0-5141 GCA_035318405.1 Iamia sp. | reverse complement strand
CTCATCGTGCCGGCCCGGGCCGCCCAGTACATCGCCTCCATCGAGAGCGACCGGATCTACCTGGCACTCGTGCCCCGGGACTACCAGCCGGTTCCGCAGCAGGGCATCGATTGGACCGAGCCCCTGCCCGCCGAGAACCCTGAGAGCCTGACCCCCTATGGCAAGACCGGCCCTGCCGGCGAGTGATCCGTCGATGACGAGTTACCTTGTCGATGGCAGTTCGAGCGGGAGCTGGGACCCCAGGTCCCCGGAGGCTTCACACCAGGTGAGCGCGTCAACCTCAACAACGACCCCCCCGATCCACATCGCCGTGGTGGAGGCCGAGCCCTCGGCTCGAGCGCGCCTGGCCATGCAGCTGGGGTCCGGGGTGCTCGACTACGAGCACTTCGACGACTTCGCCGCCCAGCTGGCCGGCACCCCCACGGTGGTGGTGCTGGGCCCCTCGTGCGCCGATCCCTACAACCTCTCCACCCTCGCCGCCGTGCTCCAGCCCCGCCCCGAGGTGGGGGCGGTCCTGGTGGCCGACGAGCTGTCGACCGACGTGTTCCAGCAGGCCATCCGGTCGGGCGTCAAGGACGTCCTGGCCGCTCCCGTCGACACCGCCCAGCTCCAGGAGGCCTGCCGCCGGGTCGCCGAGTCGGTCGGCGCCCTCGGCCGTCCCGTACCCCCGTCCGGCAGCGAGGACGGTGAGGAGGGCGAAGGCGGTCGGGTCATCACCGTGTTCTCCACCAAGGGCGGCGCCGGCAAGTCGGTCGTGGCCACCAACCTGGCCGTGGCCCTCGCCATGCGCACCACCGAGACCGTGGCCCTCGTCGACTGCGACCTCCAGTTCGGCGATGTGGCCGTGATGCTCAAGCTGGCGCCCCAGCACACCATCGTCGACGCCGTGAACTCGATCGACCGGATGGACAGCGGGTTCCTCAACAACCTGCTCGTCACCCACCCGCCGTCCGGGCTCAAGGTCATGCCCGCCCCGCTCGAGCCGGCCTACGCCGACCAGATCACGGCCGAGCACGTCCGGGCCATCATCGCCGGGCTCCGCCACGTGGCGAAGTTCATCATCGTCGACACCCCGTCGTACTTCGACGACAAGGTCCTGACGCTGATCGAGGACTCCGACGAGATCCTCCTGGTGGCGGGGATGGACATCCCCAACATCAAGAACGTCAAGATCGGCCTCCAGACGATGCGGATGCTCGACACGCCGAACTCGAAGATCCACCTCGTCCTCAACCGGGCCAACACCAAGGTGCGTCTCGACGTCAGCGAGGTCGAGCGGACCCTTCAGATCAAGGCCGAGACCCAGCTGCCCAGCGACATCGTCGTGCCCCAGTCGATCAACAAGAGCACCCCGGTCGTCATCGACGCCCCCCGCAGCTCGATCGCCAAGGCCTTCGAGACCCTCGCCGACCGCTACATCCCCGCCCCCGTCGGCAAGAAGGGCCGTCGCTGAGCAAGGGCTCGGCGTTCCTGCGGTCGCCGCCCACCCGTCCCGGCGGTCGCCGACTGCCGGTGCCAGGCACCTCGTGACCTGGCCGGGCCGGCCAGATCTCCCGCGGGCGCCGGTCTCGAGGTGCCTGGCACCTCGGTCCGGCGCGACGCAGTCCGGCTAGTTCCGGAAGAGCTCCGCCGGACCCATTGCGGAACGTCGTGCGGGTGTCACGGGTGCCAGGCACCTCGAGACCCGTTGTCGCGGGAGGTCCGGCCGGGACGATCAGGTCACGAGGTGCCTGGCACCGGCGATCGGCGACCGCGGGAAGGGGTGGTGAGCGAGGGTGGCGACCACGCAAGGTGAACCTCTTCGCCTGATCTCAAGATGGGGTTTGGCGCGCCGATGGACTCTCGATGTCCCTCTACAAGCGCCTCCACGAAGCCAACCCGCAGACCGCGGGTCTCGCCGCCGCGAAGCGCCGGGACCCGGTCATCGACGAGCTGCGCCAGAAGATCCACCACCACCTCATCGACGAGCTGGGCCCGATCCTCTACGACAAGCGCCTGACCGAGGACGACCTCCGTCGTCGGGTCCACGAGCAGCTCCACTCCGCCCTGGCCCAGGAGCGGGCCCCGCTCTCGGCCGCCGACAAGGCCCAGCTGATCCAGGACGTCTCCGACGACATCCTCGGCTACGGCCCGATCGACCGCCTGCTGCGGTCCGACGAGATCACCGAGGTCATGGTCAACGGCCCCGACATGGTGTTCGTGGAGCGCAGCGGCAAGGTCGAGAAGACCAACGCCACCTTCGTCGACGACCAGCACCTGCGGCGCATCATCGACAAGATCGTCGCCCAGGTCGGCCGGCGCATCGACGAGGCCACGCCCCTCTGCGACGCCCGCCTCCCCGACGGCTCCCGCGTCAACGCGGTGATCCACCCCCTCGCCATCGGCGGGCCCTTCCTCACCATCCGTAAGTTCTCCAAGGACCCGTTCCAGATCGACGACCTGATCCGGTTCGGCACCCTGTCGGCCAGCTCGGCCCGGTTCCTCCAGGCCATGGTGCTGGGCAAGCTCAACATCATCGTGTCGGGCGGTACCGGCACCGGTAAGACGACGATGCTCAACGTGCTGTCGTCCTTCATCCCCGGCGACGAGCGCATCGTCACCGTCGAGGACGCCAAGGAGCTCCAGCTCCACCAGGAGCACGTGCTCGCCCTCGAGGCCCGCCCGCCCAACATCGAGGGCAAGGGCGCCATCACCATCCGCGACCTGGTGAAGAACACCCTCCGCATGCGCCCCGACCGCATCGTGGTCGGCGAGTGTCGTGGCGGTGAGGCCCTGGACATGCTCCAGGCGATGAACACGGGCCACGACGGCTCGCTGACCACCATCCACGCCAACACGGCCCGTGACTGCATGGCCCGTCTGGAGACGCTGGTCCTGATGGCGGGCTACGACCTGCCCATCTCGGCCATCCGCCACCAGGTCAGCTCGGCCGTGGACGCGGTCGTGCAGATCGGCCGTCTCCGGGACGGCAGCCGCCGCGTCGTCAGCATCGCCGAGGTGCAGGGCATGGAGGGCGACACCATCGTGATGCAGGACATCTTCATGTTCGACTACGGCATGGGCGTCGACGAGACGGGCCGCTTCCGGGGCCACCTCAAGGCCACCGGCACCCGCCCCCGCTTCGCCGAGAAGCTCCAGGACCTGGGCATCCGCCTCGGCCCAGAGGTCTTCCAGCCCGAGCAGTTCGCCCGTCGCGGCGGCGGTGCCCGATGAGCGCGGTGCCGTCCCCCACGACGACGCGCCGCCGGACCCGCCTGCTGGGCGTGATGGCCGCGTCGTTCGTCACGTGCCTCCTCGTCGCCGTCGGCCCGGCCGTCGTCGCCCAGGAGGGCGAGACCTCGCCGCTCAGCGTGCGCCAGGTCGACGCCACCGATCCCGATGCCGTCGCCGTCGACGTGATCTGGACCGGTGACCGCGAGGCCGTCACCGACGCCACCATCCGCGAGGGTGGGCGCGAGCGTCCTCACGATCCACCCGAGCCGCTCTCGGCGGTCGGCGTCGAGACGGCCATGGTGGTCGTCGTCGACACCTCCCGGTCGATGGCCGGCAACGGTGGCGTCCGCAAGACGCAGGAGACCCTCCGCACCATGATCGCGGCCCTCGAGGGGGGCGAGGCCATGGGCATCGTCGGCTTCGGCACCGACGTGGAGGTCTACTCCGAGATCACCTCCGACAAGGCCATGCTGCTCGAGGCCACCGACGAGCTGATCGCCCCCGAGGAGGCCAAGACGGCCCTGTGGGACGGCGTGCGGAAGGCCTCCAGCCTCTTCGCCTCGGTCGAGGACCTACAGGCCAACATCGTCCTGATCACCGACGGGTTCGACGACAGCTCGGAGGCCAGCGACAACGAGGCCGCCGGCGACGTGGCCCGGGCCGGCGCCGCCGTGTTCGCCCTGTCCTACGGGGCCGAGAACCAGGCCGACGATGCCGCCCTGTCCAAGCTGGTCGACCGGGTCGGCGGGGCCGTGATCCCGGCGCCCGGCGAGGACGACCTGGGCGCCGGCCTGACCCGGGTCCAGCAGTCGCTCGACCAGCAGTACCGCATCGTCTTCGAGAGCAGTGGCACCCAGGGCGCCTCGGACCTCGAGGTCACCATCGCCAACAAGAGCGTGATCACCACGTTCGTCTCGGGCGCCATCGCCGAGGGGCAGGCCAACCTGGCCCCGCCGTCGGGCTCGAAGAGCCTGATCCCGTCCTTCGTCCGGGGGACCGCCGGCCTGGTCGTGGTGGTCGTCGTGGGCGGCCTGGCCGTGGCCCTCGCCGTGGTGGCCATCGCCATGATGGCCTCCAAGGACGAGAGCAGCCTCGACCGGATGCTCCAGACCTACACCGAGCCCGGCCTGGAGGACGGCGTCGAGGACGACCGGATGGTCCAGACCGCCTTCGTGCAGCGGGCCGTCGAGCTGACCGAGGAGCTGGCGGCCAAGCAGGGCGCCCTGATCAAGGTCGAGAAGAAGCTGGAGCGGGCCGACCTGCCGCTGCGCGCCGCCGAGGCGATCTTCTTCTACCTCGCCGGCGGCCTCGTCGTCACCATCCTCGGCCTCGTCCTGATGGGCCTGATGGGCCTGCTCATCGGGGCCCTGGTCGGCTTCCTGATCCCGATGGGCGTCCTCAACTTCCTCGGCGCCCGGCGCCAGAAGCAGTTCAACGCCCAGCTCCCCGACATGCTCTCGCTCCTCGCCGGCTCGCTCCGGGCCGGCTACTCGCTGGTGCAGGGTGTCGACGCCGTGTCCCAGGAGGTCGACGGTCCCATGGGCCGCGAGCTCCGCCGGGTCATGACCGAGGCCCGCCTCGGCCGTGAGCTGGAGGATGCCCTCGAGGCGTCCTCCGAGCGGATCCAGAGCAACGACTTCGAGTGGGCGATCATGGCCATCCGCATCCAGCGCGAGGTCGGCGGCAACCTGTCGGAGCTGCTCATGACCGTGGCCGACACCATGGTCGACCGCGAGCGCCTGCGCCGGGACGTCTCCACCCTCACCGCCGAGGGGAAGATGAGCGCCATCATCCTGGGCCCCATGCCCATCGGGCTCGGCCTGGCGATGTACAGCATGAACCCCGAGTACATGAAGGTCCTGTTCTCGAACGGGCTCGGCAAGGGGATCTTCACCGCCGGCATCGTGTCGGCACTCATCGGCTTCGCG
>DATHEV010000913.1:0-3736 GCA_035318405.1 Iamia sp. | reverse complement strand
GGCGGTCGGTCTGGTAGCTCTCGTCGCCGTCGCCGACCGTGAACGGCTCGCCGTCGTAGGAGAGCGTGTAGCCGGTGTACTGGTACGTCGTGGGGTCGACCAGGCCGATCCAGCGGGTCCAGCCCGGCGGGGGCTCGATGTCGCCGAAGGCACCCCAGCCGTTGAGGTACTTGCCGATGTGGATCGTGTCGTAGCCGGCCTGCTCCAGCGCCACCGGGAGGGCGTCGCTGGCGTCGAAGGTCGTGACCCCGCCGTGGGGGCCGACGTTGTCGAGCACGCCGGTGGTGTGGGCGTACTGGCCCGAGAGGTAGGTGGCCCGGGACGGGCAGCAGTTGGGGAAGCTGGCCACCGCGGTCGTGTAGCTGGTGCCCTGGTCGACCAGCAGCTCCTGGGTGCGGGGCATGGTGGCCAGCGAGGCGAGGGTCTGGTCGTCGGTCATGATCACGACGATGTTCTTGCGGCCGACCGGCAGGGGGCGGTCGTCGCCGCCGTCGCCGGTCGCGACCACCACGATGGCGGCGGCCGCCACCAGCACGACGACCGCGGCGCCGACGACCAGGAGCCCCCGTCGTCCCGTGAGCGTCCGCAGCACCGAGGGCACCGGCGGAGGTTAGGGCGCGCCGGCGGTCGGGCCGGGGTCCGGCGACCTGCGATGCTGCCGGGCGTGGCTCTCCCGACCGCCGCCGCCGACGAGGAGAGGAGGCGGCAGGACCTGCGCCGGATGAAGGCGACCGCCACCGGCCTGCTCGTCGCCGCCACCGTCGTGTTCCTGGTCGCCCGGATCCTCGAGGAGGACACACCCTGGGTGGGGTTCGTGCGGGCCACGGCCGAGGCGGGGATGGTCGGCGCCATCGCCGACTGGTTCGCGGTCACGGCCCTGTTCCGTCACCCGCTGGGCATCCCCATCCCCCACACCGCCATCATCCCGAACCGCAAGGACGACATCGGGCGGGGGCTGGGCACCTTCGTCCAGCAGAACTTCCTGACCAAGGCGGTGGTCGAGGAGCGGCTGGCCGGCGTGTCCCTCGCCGCTCGGCTGGGCGAGTGGCTGAACGAGCCCGGCAACGCCGAGCGGGTCGGCGACCAGCTCGGCGGCGTGCTCCGCTCCACGCTCGACACCCTCAAGGACGAGGACGTCCAGGAGACCCTGGAGGCGGCCATCGCCACCCGGGTGCGGGCCATCGAGGCCGGGCCGGTGCTGGCCCGTGGGCTCGACCTGGCCATCTCCGACGGCCGCCACCAGGAGGTCCTGTCGGTCCTGCTGCGCCGGGTGGCCGAGGCCGTCACCGACAACGAGGACGTGCTGCGGGCCCGGCTCGAGGCCGAGACGCCGTGGTGGGTGCCGGATCGCTTCGACAACCGGATCTTCGACCGGGTCCACACCGGCGTGCAGCGCTTCCTCCAGGAGGTGGCCGACGACCCCGACCACCCGATGCGGGCGACCTTCGACGCCCGTCTCGCCACCCTGGCCGACCAGCTGGCCCGCTCGCCGTCGATGCGGGCCCGGGCCGACCAGCTCAAGGAGGAGCTGATCGACCACCCCGCCGTGCGGGACTGGTCGTCGACCATGTGGGCCGACATCAAGGTCTCGCTCCTCGCCCACGCCGACGACCCGGAGTCCGAGCTGCGCCGCCGCCTGGTCGAGGCCGTGGCGAACCTGGGCGAGCGGCTGCGCGACGACCCCACCCTGCAAGCCCGGGTCGACGGCTGGGTGGCGTCGACGGCCGTCGAGCTCGTCGAGCGGTCGAAGGGCGAGGTGGGCGAGGTGATCGCCTCGACGGTGGCCCGCTGGGACGCCAGCGAGGCCACGAACCGGATCGAGCTCCAGGTCGGGCGGGACCTCCAGTTCATCCGCATCAACGGCACGGTCGTCGGCGGCCTGGCCGGCTTGGTGATCTACACAGTCGGCAAGCTGATCGGCTGACCGCCCCCCGTTCTGTCCGTCCCCATGCACCGTGACGGTGCATGGGGGTGGACAGAACGGTGTGACGTTCGGCGTTTGACCGGTCGGTCAATCGCAGACGAGGCTGACGCCCTCATGGCGACCGATGACCGCAGCCTCCGGATCGCCCTGCTCACGTACCGGGGCAAGCCCCACGTCGGGGGCCAGGGCATCTACGTGCGCCACCTGGCCAAGGCCCTGGTCGACCTGGGCCACCACGTCGAGGTCTTCTCGGGTCAGCCCCTGCCCGAGGTCGACGAGCGGGTCCCGCTCCACGGCCTCGAGAGCCTCGACATCTACAACGACCACTTCCCCATGCGGATGCCGGGGATCTGGGAGCTCAAGAGCCTGGCCGACCTGGTCGAGGTCAGCGCCTTCTCCCTCGGCACCTTCCCCGAGCCGCTGGCCTTCTCGGTCCGGGTCTTCCAGGCCCTCCAGAAGCGCAAGGACGACTTCGACCTGGTGCACGACAACCAGAGCCTGGGCTACGGCCTGCTCGGCATCGAGCGGATCCTCGGGATCCCGCTGATCGCCACCATCCACCACCCGATCACGGTCGACCGGCGGCTGGAGATCGAGCACGCCACCTCGCTGTACCGGAAGCTCACCCTCGCTCGCTGGTACGGCTTCACCCGCATGCAGACCGAGGTGGCCCGGCGCCTCAAGCGGGTCATCACCGTGTCGGAGAACTCCTTCGCCGACATCGTGAAGGACCACAAGGTCCCCGCCGAGCGGATGCACGTCGTACCCGTGGGCGTCGACCCCGACCTGTTCAAGCCCGTCCCCGGCATCACCCGGCGGCCCGGCCACCTGATCACCACCGCCAGCGCGGATGTGGCCATGAAGGGCCTGTCGTTCCTGCTCGAGGCGCTGGCCAAGCTGCGGGTCGAGCGGCCCGAGCTGCACCTCACGGTGATCGGGCGCAAGAAGGAGGGGGGCAAGTCGGCCGCGACCATCGACCGCCTCGGCCTCACCGACCACATCGAGTGGGTCACCGGCGTCACCGACCAGCGCATCGTCGAGCTGTACAGCGAGGCCGAGCTGGCCGTCGTCCCGTCGCTCTACGAGGGCTTCTCGCTGCCGGCCATCGAGGCCATGTCGTGCGGTGTCCCCGTGGTGGCCACCACCGGCGGGGCCCTGCCCGAGGTCGTCGGCCCCGACGGCGAGACCGCCCTGCTGGTCCCGCCCGGCGACGCCGACGCCCTCGCCACCAAGATCGGCTGGGCCCTCGACCACCCCGAGGTCCGCGCCAAGGTGGGCCAGGGCGGCCGCGACCGAGTGAAGTCGCAGTGGAGCTGGGGCCACACCGCCGAGCGCACCGTCGAGCAGTACCGCGCCCTCCTCGCTGACGCTCGTCTCGGTCACTCGGTCGCTGACGCTCCCTCCGTTCCCTCGAACTAGACGTGCTCGCTTCGCTCGCCCTGAAGGTCCTCCCAGAGCCGGAGGCCTCGATCCTCGGCCCCACGACTCTTCGTCTGGGGGGGACCCCCAGACCCCCAGCGGCTGCGCCGGCACACCCGTCTCACCGGGAGGCACGACCGTGTTGACAGTGGATTATCAGCGACTTCGCCTGGAGCCGGGGCATCTGGTGCTGGACATGGGGGCAGGGGCGGGGCGGCATGCGTTCGAGGCCTTCCGGCGCGGCGCCCGCGTCGTGGCCCTCGACTACGGGTTCGGCGAGCTGCCCGAGGTGATGGCCCTCTTCCAGGCCATGACCGAGACCGGCGAGGCCGGGACGCGCCCGGACGCCATGGGGGCGGCGGTGAACGGCGACGGCACCTGCCTGCCGTTCCC
>DATHEV010000912.1:0-3252 GCA_035318405.1 Iamia sp. | reverse complement strand
CACATGGCGCCGATGCCGGCGACGTGGGGCCCGCCGTCGGCGTCGATGGTGGCCAGCCACCAGTCCTTGCCGGTGGGGTTCTCCTCGGACGGCTTGGCCTCGTCGGACTCGAGGTGGGCCTCGACCCGGTCCCACTCGAGGGTGGGGAGGTCGTACAGGTCGGCCAGGTTCTTGGTGTCCATGGGAGGACTGACGATCCCATGCGCCCCGGCTCATCGCTCGGGCACCATGGGGCGATGCCGACCGTGTCGTCGTGGATCAGCCCCCAGGCCCGCAAGGGGACGCCGAGCACGATCGCCGGGCGCGGTCTCGTGGCCGTCGAGGACATCGGGACCGGGGAGGTGGTGGCCGTCAAGGGCGGCCACGTCGTCGACACGGCGACGATGGTCGCCCAGAGCGAGCGGCTGCGGAACAGCGAGATCCAGATCGCCGAGGGGCTCCACCTGATGGCCCTGACGGACGAGGAGTACGAGCCGGTGATGCTGTTCATCAACCACTCGTGCACGCCAAATGTCGGGTTCCGGGGCAACACCGTGCTGGTCGCCATGGTCGACGTCGCCGCCGGATCCGAGCTGGCCACCGACTACGCCCTCTTCGACGGGACGGTCTGGCCCGAGCCGCTGCGGTGCGCCTGCGGCACCCCGGCATGCCGGGGCGAGGTGACCGGCGACGACTGGCGCCGCCCCGACCTCCAGCAGCGCTACGCCGGCTGGTTCTCGACCTACCTCGCCGACCGCATGGCGGCGTCGGGCAGCATGGGACCGTGAGCACCACCGAGACCCCTGCCGGGACGACCACCGAGATCGAGGTGGTGCAGGCCTTCCTCGGCCACCTCGAGCGCATGGACGTCGACGCCGCCCTGGCGCTGATGAGCGACGACGCCGTCTACCAGAACGTCCCGCTGCCGCCCGACCGGGGCAGGGCCGCCGTCGGCCGCACCCTGGGCCGGATGATGGGTGTCGGCAGCGGGTTCCGCGTCGAGCACCACAACATCGCGGCCAACGGCCCGGTGGTGCTGACCGAGCGCACCGACGTCCTGTCCATCGGGAAGGTCGACGCCGCCTTCTGGGTGTGCGGCACCTTCGAGGTCCACGACGGGCGCATCACCCTGTGGCGCGACCGCTTCGACTGGGTCGACTTCACGCTGTCCTGGGTGCGGGGCGGGGCCAAGGCCGCCCTCGCCGCGGCCCGGGCCCGCCGGGCCTCCGCCGGTGGGTGACCTCCTGGTCGTCAGCGGTCCGCCCGGGGCGGGCAAGTCGGCCATCGCAGCCGCCGTGGCCGACCGGTGGAACCCGAGCGTCCTGATCGAGGGCGACGCCTTCTTCGGCTTCCTGCGGCGAGGCGCCATCCAGCCCTGGCTCCCCGAGGCCAACGCCCAGAACGCCGTCGTGTCCGCCGCCACCGGGGCCGCCGCCGGGCGGTTCGCCGCCGGGCCGGCGATGGTCGTGTACGACGGCGTCGTCGGGCCCTGGTTCCTGCCCACCTTCCTCGGCCACGCCGGGCTGGTGTCGTGCAGCTACGTCGTCGTCCTGCCTCCGCTCGAGCAGTGCCTCCACCAGGTCCGCACCCGGGTCGGCCACTCGTTCACCGACGAGGGCGCGGCCCGCCACATGCACGACCAGTTCGCCCGCACCGCCATCGACCCCCGGCACGTGTTCGCCAACCCCGCCGGGGCCTTCGACGGCACCGTCGAGGCCATCGTCGCCGCCCACGCCGCCGGCACCCTCACCACCCTGCCGATCTAGCCGGTGCGGACCTGGTCCGCCACGGCGGCGGCGAAGGCCGGGTGGGCGTTCTCGATGACGACCCACCGGCCGCTGGCCTCCACGTGCCCGCGCAGGAGCGGCGTCCGGGCGTCGTAGACGATCCCGGCGAGGAAGGCCACCGTGCCGACCGCGATCACGACCCAGCCCAGGGCGGGGATGTCGGCGACCACGATCGCCCCCAGGAACCAGGCCGCGATGCCCCCGCCCACCAGCAGGAAGGCGCGCCAGCGGCGCTCCTTGGCCTGCGCCTCGAGGCTGGCGAACGCCGCCCGGGTCACGGGGATCTTGCCCTTGGCCTCCTTGCGGGTGACGTAGCGCACGATCAGGAACGGCACCACGCCGAAGAGGAGGAGCAGGTACTGACCGCCGACGGGTGATCGGAGGGTCTCGGTGTAGGCGCCGTCCGACGGCTGTCCGGACAGGGCGCACACCGCCGGCAGCCGGCCCCGCTCGAAGTCGTCCACTGGGCACCGCACCGCACGTGTCTCCACGGACCCTCCCCGGGTTCGTCCGAGCGCCGAGCGTAGTGCCGGGAACCACGGCGTCGGATCGGGCGACCTGGTTCGCATGGCGACCGGCGGACGGCGGTGGGTGCGGCGGGGGCTGGTGGGGACGGGTGTCGGGGTGGTGCTGCTGGTCGTCGTCGGCGTCGTCGGATTCGTCGGATGGAAGGTGTGGTTCCCGCACCACCGTCCGGCCCTGCGGGACGGCGAGCGCTACGGCGTCGACGTCTCCAACCACCAGGGCGCCATCGACTGGGAGGCGGTGGCCGCCGACGACGTCGACTTCGCCTATCTCAAGGCCACCGAGGGCGGTGACCACGTCGACCAGCGCTTCGCCGCCAACTGGGACGGCGCCCGGGCGGCCGGGCTCGAGATCGGCGCCTACCACTTCTTCACCCTGTGCCGGCCCGGCGCCGAGCAGGCGGCGAACTTCCTGGCCACCGTGCCCGGCGGGGGCGACCTGGCCCCGGCCCTCGACCTCGAGCTGGCGGGGAACTGCGCCGCCCGCCCATCGGCCGCCGACGTCCGCCGCGAGGTCCGGACCTTCGTCGACGCCGTGGAGGACGAGACCGGCGCGACGGTCGTGCTCTACGTCCTCGACGACTGGGAGGACCGCTACCCGAGCCGCGACCTGGGCGACCGCGACCGCCCCCTCTGGCACCGCCGCATCGGCCCCCTCCGCCCCGGCGGCGACTGGACCCTGTGGCAGTACACCGGCATCGCCCAGGTCGACGGCATCCACGGCGGCGTCGACCTCAACCTCATGCGTGACCTCTAGGAGAGCGGCACCACCGGGACGTCCGTCCGGGCGAAGTCGTGCCCCACGCAGAGGATCGGCTCACCGGTCTGCTTGGCCACGGCGTAGGTGAAGCAGTCCCCGAAGTTGAGCTTCGCCGCGTGGTTTCCCTTGCCCCACCTGGCGTGAGCGTCGATGGCCAGGTCGGCGAGCGTCCGATCGAAGGGCACGTCGATCACGCCGAGAT
>DATHEV010000911.1:0-2023 GCA_035318405.1 Iamia sp. | reverse complement strand
CCGGGACCGAGCGTGCCGATCGAGCGACGCATGGCGGCCACGAACTCCGGCTGCTCGCTGATCCCGAGCAGGAGCAGCATGGCCGACCACTCGCCGGCGATGTGGCCCCCGACCTCGAAGGCCTCGAGCGTCTCGCTCGTCCCGTCCATCAGCCCGAGCACGGCGTCGTATCGCATCGTGGTGGTGACGTCGGGGTCGCCGATGTCGCCGAAGGCGCTCGCCACCCGCCGCCCGGCGACGAAGTGGTGCCACAGGCGGAGGTCGCCGCACGGCGAACCGACGAGGACCTGCTGCCAGCGCAGGTCCGCCCCGGGCAGCGGGGCCGGCGGGTCGATGACCTCCCGGACGAAGGCGACCTGGGGGTGCGGGGCCCACGGCTCCTCGGGACCGGCGCGGAACCGGAGGCAGGCCAGATCCTCGGGGCCGAGCGACCCGGCATGGAAACGCTCGACCAGGTCGACGTCGCCGTCGACCTCGATGCCCTGACGGGTCACGAGACGGGCTCGTACACCTCGTGCACCGAGTCCGGGATGTCGGCGTCGGCCACCACCAGCCGGCAGCGGGCCTCGGAGCAGTCGACGACCTCGTCGGCGCCCAGGTGGAGCTGCTCCGGCGTCCGGTAGGTGATGGTGATCGCCTCGCCGTCCGGGGTCACGACCGTCGACAGGTCGGAGTCGCAGCTCATGGCGTCGGCCACCGGGTCGAAGTCGTCGGTGACGACGCACACCTGGAGGTCGAGGGTGGCGCCCGCGGCGTAGCCGCTGATGGTGAGGGCGCCGGAGTCGTCGGTCGGCTCGATCGTGATGACGGCCCGCCGGGCCGCATCGCGCTCGGCGAGGTGCTCGACCGAGCGCTCGAAGGTCGACCGCAGCTCCTCGGTGGCCAGCGAGACCAGACCGTCCCGGGTGGACCACTGCCCATCGCCGGCGTCGTCCAGGAGGGCGCTCTCCTCCACGAAGCTGTAGGCCCCGGGGAAGGTGGAGTCGGCGCCCACGATCACCACGTACTGCTGGCCCGGCTCCATGGCGAGCTCGGCCTGGCCGGAGACGATGTCGAGCCCATCGGGGACGTCCTCGCCCAGCAGGACCTCGTCGACCGTCACCGCAGTGCGGGCCACGACGGCTCCATCGGGGCCGTCGACCGGCTCGCTGGCGCCCGACGTCACCACGGCCGCCAGCCCATCGCTCACCAGGGCGTACACGCCGGCGATCATGATGCCGTCGACGCTGCTGGGGCCGGGCCCCTGGGGCAGGGAGGTGTTCGCTCCGGCCGGCAGGGTGATGGGCTGCCCACCGGCCGCCCGCTCGGGCGCCCCCGTCGTGGTCGATGGCGCATCCGCCGTGGCCACCGTGGTGGGCGACCCCGAGGGCGCAGCATCCTCTCCGTCCACGTCGCCCGCCCCGCACCCGATGAGGCACAGGGCGAGCACGAGCAGCACCGCCGGTCCGATCTCGCGTCGCATCGTCGTACCCTCCGTCAGTTGTAGATCTTGTTGACGCCGTTGACCTCGTCGGAGGTCGTCTGCCAGACGTTGCACCCGTTGGTGTGAGCCGCGTGGGCGTCCATCAGGGGCATCGGGTTGCAGGTGCTGGCGTTGCCCTCGGCGTGGCCGAGGCCGAGCACGTGCCCCAGCTCGTGGGCCGCCGTCGACCGGTTCCAGGTCCCGTGGCCGGCGGCGTCGCGCTGGTTGATCTTGTCCCGGTTGAGCCACATGTGGGGCTTCGATCCCCACGAGCTCGTCCCGCACGAAGGGGCCGCCCACGACGGCGGACCGCCGGTGGAGGTGTACCCGCTGTTGGTCGACGTGGCGTCGCCGTAGTCGCGCACCTCGAAGTTCCCCTGCCCCGCGACCGGGGGGGCAGGGAAGTAGGAGTAGATGTCCGGCGCCTCGGTGTTGGCGCTGCGCCAGATGTCGGCGCCCCAGTCGGCGTAGTAGTTCACGGTGCCGTCGCCACCGTCCGCCGTGTTCTGGTTCATCAACAGGTTGGCCGACCGGTTGGGGTCCCAGTGGCAGCCCTGTCCT
>DATHEV010000910.1:0-10663 GCA_035318405.1 Iamia sp. | reverse complement strand
GTCCCGCTGGGGCTGATGGAGCTCGAGCGCGAGGTCGACATGCGGCGGGGCCGGCTCGAGACGCTGCTCAAGATCCTCGACGTCGACGGGGCCGTCGAGCGCGACGGCCGGGGCTGGGTCCGCACCGACCGGCCGTGGACCTACGACCGGGTGCGGGTCGAGCGGGTCCGGCGCGCCCGCGACGACGAGGCCGCGGCCATGCTCGCCTACGCCCGGGGCGAGCAGTGCCTGATGGCGTTCCTCCGCATCGCGCTCGACGACCCGCTCGTCGCCACCGAGGGGCGGTGCGGGCGCTGCGCGGTCTGCACGGGCGCCGGCGACCCGGTCGAGCTCGACCCCGCCGTCGTCCGCCGCGCCACCGAGCTGCTGCGGGGCATCGACATCCCCATCGAGCCCCGCAAGCAGTGGGCCCGCGGCCTGGCCGAGCCCAAGGGCAACGTGAAGGCCGATCGCCGGGCCGGCGAGGGGCGCGCCCTGGCGCGGGTCGACGACTCGGGCTGGTGGCCGGTGGTCCAGGCCGCCTTGGCGTCCGGCGAGCCCGACGACGAGCTGGTCCAGGGCATCGCCCGCACCCTCAAGCGCTGGCCGTGGGACGAGCGGCCGACGTGGGTCACGTGGATCCCGTCGTCCCGCCCGGGCCGCGAGGCCCTGCTCGACGCCGTGGCCCACCGCATCGGCTCGCTGGGCAAGCTCCCGGTCGCTCCCACCGTGGTCCGGACACGGCCCGGCCCTCCGCAGGGCGAGCAGCACAACGCCGCCCACAAGCTCACCAACGTCTGGGGCGCCTTCGCGGTGGAGCCGTCCGAGCTGCCCGGCCCCGACGTCCTGGCCGGCCCCGTCCTGCTGGTCGACGACGTCTGGGACTCGGGCTGGACCATGACCGTCGTCGCCGACCTCCTGAGGGCGGCCGGCACCGGCCCCGTCCTCCCCCTCGCCCTCGCCCGGAGGTGAACCCTGACCGAAGGGCTACGATCGTCGCACATGGCTGAGGTCCCGTCCCGTGAGCTGCGCAACAACACCGCCGCGGTGCTGCGACGCGTCCAGGACGGCGAGGAGATCACCATCACGGTCCGGGGCAAGCCCGTCGCCGAGGTCGTCCCCGTCGGCTCCCGCCGCAAGGGCGGTCTCACCTTCGACGAGCTCGACCGCCGGCTCGCCAGGATCCCCTTCGACCCGACCTTCGCCAAGGACATGGAATGGATCAAGGGCGAGTACACCGATGAGGACCCGCTCCCATGGGAGTGAGCCCCGGCGCCGTCGCTGACACGAGCTACTACATCGCCCACGAGTCGGGCCGCCCGGTCCGGGGCGACGACGTCCCTCCAGAGGTCGCCGTCTCGGTCGTGACCATCGCCGAGCTGCGGGTCGGTGTCCACGCTGCCGCCGACGAGCGGACCCGGGCGCTCCGCCAGGAGACGCTCGACGCGGCCCGGGGCGCCACGATTCTCGACATCGACTCCGACGTGGCCGAGGTCTGGGCCGAGATGCGAGTGCACCTGGCCGCGTCCGGGCGACGCGTCCACGTCAACGACCTCTGGATCGCGGCCACCGCCGCGGTGCACCACCTGCCGGTCGTCACGCAGGACGACGACTTCGATCCTGTGCTCGGTGTGCGGGGACTCGAGATCGTGAAGGTCTGACTCAGGCGGTGGGCGCGGGGTGGCGCGCCGGGTCGGCGGCTTCGGCGGAGGCCAGGTCCTCCTCGCTGACGTTCCGCAGGAGCAACGGGATGCACGGGACGACGACGACGGCGAACACGCGAAGGCGGTGCGCAGGCCGAAGGCCTCGCCCAGCACACCGGCCAGGCCGGCACCGAGCGGCATCGTCCCCCACGCCATCGTGCGGTGCCCGGCGGTGACCCGCCGAGCAGGTGGTCCGGCACGATGCGCTGGCGGAGCGTGATGGCGGTGACGTTCCAGACCAGGCCGACGGCGCCGGCGAGGACCCCGGCCCCGGCGACGACCGGCACCGACGCGGCCAGCGCCAGAGCCAGGGGGAACAACGGGAACACCGCCATCGCCAGCAGGAGGGCCCGGGCCCGGGCCAGGGCGTCGGGATCCCGCACCACGGCCGGGACGATCGACTGGGCCGCCGTGTCGAACAGCACCTCGCCGACGCCCAGCCCGAGGGCGACGAGGTAGAGGATCCAGAGCTCCTGCCACTCGGCCGCCACCACCGCCGCCAGCCCGCCGATGAGCGCGACCCGCACGACCTGGACCCGGAGCATCGTGCGCCGCCGGTCGAGCCGGTCGGCGAGAGCCCCGGCCGGGAGGCGAGGACACCGAACGTCCTCGTCCGGTCCCGAGCGATCGTCGGCGCCCCATGGTGGGGCGCCATCGCCGTCGTCCGTTCGATGCTCGCCATGGCTCCGCTCCAGCTCGGCTCGCTGCGCTCGCGTCCGGTCAGAGCTCCGCTGCTGCGCTTCGCTGCGGACGACGGCGATGGCGCCTCTGCAGGTTCACCGGGGTCGCGGACGACCGGGGCGAGCACGCCCACCTCGCGGATGATCAGGCCTTCTCGGCCTGGTGGGACTGGATGGCGGACATGACGGCGGCGCCGGCCTCGCCGATGAAGGTGGGCCGGTTCTCGGCCGCCCAGTCCCGGCTGGCGGTGAGGGAGGCGGCCGAGCCCTGGAACGCCGGCATGACGTAGCGGGAGAACAGCTCGTACGACCGGAGGGTCTCGGTGCGGTCGGCCCACTCGTGGGCCATCAGCAGGAAGGTGCCGAACCCCTTCGACTGGGTCCCGAGCCGCTCCAGCTGGGCGATGGCGTCGTCGGGGGTGCCGATGACGGCGAAGCCCGAGGCGTTGAGGGCGTCGACCAGGCTGTCGTGGTCGGTCGTGTCGGGGGCGAGGGGCAGGGCCGCGACCCGCGCGAAGTAGTCGACCCAGTCGTCGAGGCCGAAGGCCACGTCCCGGATCGCCTGCTCCCGGGTGTCGGCGATGTGCATGGGCCCGACGAGTCGCCACGCGTCCCGATCGGCCACCGTCCCGAACTCGGCGGCCCGCTCCTCGACCACGTCCCAGTGGTACCCGAGGGCGTCGAACCCGCCCTGGCTGGTCGCGCCGATCGAGAGGAGGCCGGTGCCGAAGCGTCCGGCGGCCCGGGGGCCGGCGGGGGAGATCTGGGCGGCCACGGCGACCTCCATGTGCGGCCGCTGGTACGGCCGCAGCTGGAGGCGGGCGTCGCGCAGGGTGAACCAGTCGGTCTCGTAGGTCACCGGCTCGTCGCCGCGCAGCAGGAGGAGGATGGCCTCGAGCGCCTCCTCCATCATGGCGCGCTGCTTGGCGACCTCGATGCCCATCATGAAGGCGTCGGACGGCAGGGCGCCGGGGCCGACGCCGAGCATCACCCGGCCACCGGAGAGGTGGTCGAGCAGGACCATGCGGTCGGCCAGCATCAGCGGCTGGTGGTACGGCAGCGACGACACGCCCGTGCCCAGGCGGATCCGCCGGGTCCGCTCGGCGGCGGCGGCGATGAAGACCTCCGGCGAGGCGATGATCTCGAACCCGGCCGAGTGGTGCTCGCCGATCCAGGCCTCGTCGAAGCCGAGGCGGTCGAGGTGCTCGATCAGCTCCAGGTCCCGCCGCAGGGCGAGCGTCGGGTTCTGCCCGACCGGGTGGAACGGGGCGAGGAAGATGCCGAAGCGACGGGGTCCGGTGGAGAGGTCGGCCATGGCGGGAGCCTGCCCGATCGCCCCGTTCCGTGTGCGAGAAACCACCGGACCGGTGGGTTTCCGCACACGGAACGGCCTCAGCGGAGGACGTCGAGGACGTGGCGGGCGAAGGCGTCGCGGCGGGCCGTCACGAGGTCGAGGGTGAGATCGGGACGACCCTGGGCGTGGAAGTTGGGGAGCCAGAGGGCGAGGTCGGGGACCGAGGCCAGGACCGCCACCAGGTCGCCGCGGGCCACGTCCTCGGGGTCGAGGGTGGTGCTGCTGGCCTCGGACCACCCGGCCACCACGTCGTCGTGCCCGCCCCCGGCCAGCACGGCGAGGTCCCACCGCAGCGACCCGAGGTCGACCAGCGGGTGGCCGACGCCGGCGTGGTCCCAGTCGAGTGTGCCCGTGTGGGCCCGGCCGTGCCAGAGGGTGTTGCCCTGCCAGAGGTCGCCGTGGACGAGCGTCGACGGAGGCGTCGGCGCGGGGAGGGCGTCGACCGTCGAGCGCACCTCGTCGAAGAGGTCGGCGCACGCCGTCGGGACCTCCAGCGTCTCGAACGGCACCGAGGCGAGCGACGAGCGCCGGACCGGGAGCGTCGCCGTCGGCGTCAGGGCGACGGCGTGGATGGCGGCGGCGACGTGTCCGAGCGCCCGCGCCCGGGCCGGTTCGACCGTGGCCGGCACGGCGCTCGAGCCGCGCAGCCAGGTCTGCACCAGCGCCGGCTGGCCGGCGTCGGCGCCGCTGAGGTCGACGGCGAGGGCCCGTGGCGCAGCCAGGTTCTGCGCCGCGGCCACCTCGAGCGCCGCCACCTCGGTGGCCAGTCGGTCCCGCTCCCACGGGTCGTCGGCGGCGACGCCGAGGACGACCGTGCGCCAGCCGGCGAGGTCGAGCCGCCACGGGCCGGACGTCGAGGCCTGCGGCAGCGGGGCGAATCCGACCACCGATGTCCCCAGCTCGCCCTCGACCCACCGCCGCACCAGAGGGGGTGGTTCCGAGATCATGCGGCGGCGACGAGACCCGCTCAGCCGCCGGCGGCGACGAGCTCGGCGATCTGGACGGCGTTGAGGGCGGCGCCCTTGCGGAGGTTGTCGTTGGAGACGAAGAAGGCGAGGCCCCGCCCGTCGGGCACGGTCTCGTCGACCCGGATGCGGCCGACGAAGGTGGGGTCGGCCCCCGCCGCCAGGAGGGGCGTGGGCAGGTCGGTCAGCACCACCTCGGGGCCGGCGGCGGCCAGCGCCTCGCGGGCCTCGGCCGGCGAGATCGATCGCGCGAAGCGGGCGTTGATCGAGAGCGAGTGGCCGGTGAACACCGGGACCCGCACGCAGAGGGCGGAGACCAGCAACCCCGGGAGGCCCAGGATCTTCTTGCTCTCGTCGCGGAGCTTCTGGTCCTCGCCGGTCTCGTCGAGGCCGTCGTCGACGAACGCGCCGCACTGCGGGATGACGTTGTAGGCGATCGTCGTCGGGAACTTGTCGGACTCGGGGAAGGTCACGGCCGAGCCGTCGTGGGTGAGCTCGACCGCCTTGTCGCCCGCCGCCGCCACCTGCGCCGCGAACGCCTCGACGCCGGCGAGGCCCTGGCCGGAGGTGGCCTGGTAGGTCGAGATCACCAGCGCCTCGAGCCCGGCGGCGTCGTGCAGCGCCTTGAGCGGCGCCATGCCGGCCATGGTCGTGCAGTTGGGGTTGGCGATGATGCCCTTCGGGCGGTCGGCGGCAGCGGCGTCGTTCACACCCGCCACCACCAGTGGCACCTGCGGATCCATCCGCCAGGCCGAGGAGTTGTCGATCACGACCGGGCCGGAGGCGGCGATGGCCTCGGCGGTGGCGCGGCTGGCGGTCCCGCCGGCGGACATCAGCACGATGTCGAGGCCGGACAGGTCGGCGGTGGCCACGTCCTCGACGGTGATCTCGCCGCCCTTCCACGGCAGGGCGGTGCCCGCCGACCGGGACGAGGCCAGGAACCGGACCTCGTCGGCGGGGAACGCCCGCTCCAGCAAGACGTTGCGCATCACGCCGCCGACCTGGCCGGTGGCTCCCACGATCCCGATCCTCATGGCCGGAAGGCTACCGGCGGCTCGTCTTGGGCTCCCCGTCGATTGTCGAGGCCGGGCGGCCCGCCCACCGCCTACTCGCCGCGGTAGGTGCCGAAGCTCCAGAGGTTGCCCTCGGGGTCGGCGACGGAGAACCCGGTCGAGCCGAAGTCCTCCACCGTCATGGGCTTGACGACGCGGACGCCGGCCGCCTCGCAGCGGGCCAGGATCGGGTGGGGGTCGTCGGTGACCACGTAGACCGACGAGCCGCCGACCGGCTGCTGCGAGAACGCGCTCTCCTCCCGGTCGGCCGAGCCGAACATGACCCCACCGCCCTCGGGCCAGCGGGCCTCGGCGTGGGCCACCGACTCGCCCTCCGGCGGGTAGGCGCAGCGCAGCTCGAAGCCGAGCACGTCGACGAGGAAGGTGGCGGCGGCCCGGGCGTCGGCGTAGACGAGGCAGGGCCAGACGGTCTTGGGGATCTCGGTGTCGCTCATGGATCGATCATCCCCCCGGCTGGTCGACCCCGTCTTGGACGAGTGGGAGATCCTCGGCTGCCAGCCACTGGGTGGGCGACGCGCCGGCAAGGGTGCGGAAGTCACGGTTCAGGTGGGACTGGTCGGCATAGCCGGCCACGGCGGCGAGATCGGCGAGCGAGCGGGCCGGGTCCTGCTTGAGGAGGTCGACGGCGGCCTGGAAGCGGACGACCCGGGCCAGGACCTTGGGCGGGAGGCCGACCTCTCGCCCGAAGCGCTCGCTCAGGTGCCGCCGGCTCCAGCCCACCTCGTGGGCCAGGGCGGTGACGGGCACGGCTCCCTGCGAGTGCACCAGCAGGTCCCACGCCCGCAGGACCTCACGGCTGGGTGGCAGGGTCGAGCGCCGGCCCCGCAGCAGCACCCGGTCGATGGCGGCGAACCGCGCGGGCCACGAGCGGGCCGCCCGCACCCGCTCCTCCAGCTCCCGTCCGACGGTGGCGCCCACCACGTCGGCGAGGGCGACGACCGTCCCGGTCAGCTCGCCGGGTGGGAGCCCGAACAGCACCGGGAGGGCGGTGGGCAGGACGTCGACGTGCACGCCGACCTGGGTCCCCGTGTGGGTGATCGTGACCGGGTCGGCGTGGAGGCCGCCGATCGTCGCCGTGGTCGACACCGCGCCGCGGGGCCAGCTCACCTCGAGGGGGTCCTCCAGGCTGAGGACGAAGGTGATGTGGCGGCCGGGCAGGCCGACGTGGCGGCCCGGGGGGAAGCCGGTGTAGCGGTAGCCGCGGTAGACGGTGACGAGGCCGGCCAGGGCGGGGGCGGGCCGGCCGGTGACCGCCTCCGCCGCCGCCTCCACGGTGGTCCTATGCCGTGGGGGCCTGGTCGAGGCCGAAGGCGGCGTGGAGCACGCTGACGGCCCGGTCCAGCTGGGCCTCGCGGACGATGCACGAGATCCGGATGGCGGACGTCGAGATCATCTCGATGTTGATGTCGTTGGCGGCCAGCGTCTCGAAGACGGTGGCGGCCACGCCGGGGTGGGACTTCATCCCGGCGCCGACGAGGCTGACCCGGCCGATGCCGTCGTCGGGGGCGACGGCGCCGGCACCGACCTCGGCGGCGAGGCCCTCGCTCACCTCGCAGCCGGTGATGAGATCGGCCTTGGGGAGGGTGAACGAGATGTCGGTGCGCCCGGCCTCGGACACGTTCTGGACGATCATGTCGACGTTGACGTCGCGGCTGGCGAGGCTGCGGAACAGCCGGCCGGCGATACCGGGCTGGTCGGGCACGCCCGCCAGGGTGATCTTGGCCTCGGAGGCGTCACCCACGACGCCTGACACCATGGCCTGCTCCATCAGCGGGTCCTCCTCGTCGATCCAGGTGCCCGGCTCCCAGGTGAAGGCCGAGCGGACGTGCAGCGGCACCTTGTGGGTGCGGGCGTACTCGACGGCGCGCATGGCCGGCTTGGGGCAACCGCAGGCGCACATCTCGAGCATCTCGTCGAAGCTCACGCGGGCCAGCCGTCGAGCCTCGGGCACCACGCGGGGATCGGTGGTGAAGATCCCCGACACGTCGGTGTAGAGCTCGCAGACGCCGCCGAGCGCCTGGGCCAGGGCGACGGCGGTGGTGTCGGAGCCGCCCCGGCCGAAGAAGGTGATGTTGCGCTCGGTCGAGACGCCCTGCGAGCCGCCCACCACGGGCACCCGGCCGTCGGCCAGCGCCTGGCGGATCCGTTCCGGCCGGACCTCGAGGATCTTGGCGTTCGTGTGGGCCGTGTCGGTGAGGAACCCGGCCTGGCTGCCGGTGAAGGACTCGGCCTCGACGCCGATCTCGTGGAGCGCCATGGTGACGAGGGCGGTGGCCTTGCGCTCCCCGGCGGTGATGAGCATGTCCATCTCGCGGCCGGCCGGCGTCGACGTCACCTGGCGGGCCAGGTGGAGGAGGTCGTCGGTCTCCTTGCCCATGGCCGAGACGACGAGGACGACCTCGTCGCCGCGCCGCCGGGTGCGGGCGACGTGGTCCGCGACCTCGCGCATGCGGTCGGGGTCGGCGACCGACGTCCCACCGAACTTCTGCACCACGAGAGCCACGAGGGGTGACACTACCGACCCCCGACAACCTCGCCCCGCGTTCAGCCCGGGGGCTGTAGGGGCCTCACCAGGGGGAAGTAGATCACGTCGCCGATGTCGTCGGTCTCGGTCAGGAGCATGGCGAGCCGCTCGATGCCGGGGCCGAGACCGGTGGTCGGCGGCATGCCGTGCTCCATGGCCTCGATGAACTCGAAGTCGAGGGGGTGGGCCTCGTCGTCGTCGCCGTCGCGCCGGCGCTGCTGTTCGGCGGTGAAGCGGCGGCGCAGCTCGACCGGGTCGTTGAGCTCGGTCCAGTTGTCGCCCTGCTCGGTGCCGCCGACGAAGACCTCGAAGCGCTCGACGTAGCGGGGGTCGTCGGCGGTGGCCTTGGCCAGCGGCGAGATCTCGACCGGGTGGCCGTGGACGATGGTCGGCTGGATCAGCGTCGGCTCGACGACCGCCTCGAACAGGCCCACGAGGGCGTGGCCGACGGTGGGCTGCGACGGCACCCCGTGGCTGGTGAGGATGCGCTCGGCCTCGTCGAGGGTGGTGACCTCGCGGAAGTCGACATCGACGGCCTCCTTCACCAGGTCGACCATCGACGCTCGCCGCCAGTCGCCGGTGAGGTCGACCTGCTGGCCCTTGACCTCGATCACCGGCTTCTCGATCACGTCGGCGGCGAGGTGCTTGTAGAGCGCCTCGGTGAGGTCCATGTTGAACTCGTAGCCGTGGAAGGCCGACATGGTCTCGAGCATCGAGAACTCGGGGTTGTGGGTCTTGTCGATGCCCTCGTTGCGGAAGTACCGGCCGATCGTGAAGACGTCCTCGAAGCCGGCGATCACCAGCCGCTTCAGGTACAGCTCGTGGCTGATGGCGAGGTAGTAGTCGCGGCCCAGGGCCTTCACGTGGGTGGTGAAGGGCCGGGCCTTGCCCCCGCCGTAGAGCGGCTGGAGGACGGGGGTCTGGAACTCGAGGAAGTCCCGCTCGTGGAGGAAGGCCCGGATGCCGAAGAGCAGCTCGGACACGACCTCGAAGCGGGCCCGGGTCTCGGGCTCGACGATCGACTGGAGGTAGCGCTTGCGGACCAGCGTCTCGGGGTCGGTGACGCCGTGCCAGGCGTCGGGCAGAGGCTCGATGGCCTTGGCCAGCATCCGCACCCGGGACGCCATGAGCGAGATCTCGCCCCGGCGGCTGGTGGTGACCTCGCCGGTGACCTCGACCAGGTCGCCCCGGTCGACGAGCCGGTCGACGTTCTCGAAGCCGAGGGCCCCCGACGCCGGGTCGAGCGGGCCGAGGATGCTCGAGTCGACCAGCGCCTGGAGCTTGCCCGCCTTGTCCTGGACGTCGAGGAACAGCAGCTTGCCGTGGCCCCGCCGGGCCATGAGCCGCCCGGCGATGGTGGCCGACGTGCCCTCGAGCTCGCCGTAGCGGTCCCGCACCTCCTGGGTCAGGTGGGTGCGGTGCGAGTCGGCCGGATAGGGGTCGACGCCGAGGGTCTTGAGCTCGGCCAGCTTCCGCTCCCGGTCCGCACGGGGACCGGTCTCGGACGAGGTCTGGCCTGGTTCCATGGCGGCCGACGGTATCGGGGCTCCCGCCGAGCCCGGGAACCCGTTGCGACCACTCGGTGCCTGGCACCGTGTGTCCGTCGGTCACTCGGTGCCTGGCACCGAGTGTCCGTCAGGCGGGGCGGTCGGTGATGCGGCGCTGCTGCTGGCGGTGGGGGCGGGCCTGGAAGTCGGGCGGCGGGTCGGCCACCTCGGGGCCGTCGATCAGCACGCCCCACGCCCGGAGCTGGGCCACGCCGGTGGGGATGTCGCCGCCGCAGAGCACGCACAGCGCCTTCAGGTCGTCGTTGCGCAGCGACAGGACCTTGCCGTTGAAGTCGCCGCGGGCCTCGATGATCGACTGGATGAAGCGCTGGACCGGCTCGGCCGGGTCGACTTCGCGCAGGGCCTCGAGGCTGAGGACCAGCTTGCGACGGTCCGAGGGCTGGCCGGCGGGGCCGGTCTCGCCCAGCAGGACGCTGACCGGGACCCGGTAGAAGTCGGCCAGGGCCTTGAGCCGGGGAAGCGACAGGTTGCGGAAGCCCCGCTCGTAGGCACCGACGGCGGAGGCGCTCCAGCGGCCGCCGGACTGCTCCTCCACGTCAGAGAGCGACAGCGCCTGGGCCTGGCGGATGGCGCGGAGACGCTGGCCGACCCGGTAGGCGAAGGCCTCCTCGTCGCTGATGGCTTCGGCGTGTGGTGTGTCCTCGGTGCCCTCGCCCCCCTCGGCGGCGCCCGGTTCGGTCTGCATCGGTCCATTCTGCCGCATCGGGTGGCCGTCTGGCGACGCATCGTGCCTTACGAGTTGCTCGCGCGCTCTGGGTGACGAGCGCCACCGGGTGCCGGGAGGGTACCGTCGCCCGCCGTGACGTCGACAGAGAAG
>DATHEV010000909.1:0-4797 GCA_035318405.1 Iamia sp. | reverse complement strand
GATTGATCGTCGCCTGCGCCACGAAGCTGTCCGTGCCGGCGACGATCAGGTCGGCGTCGGCGAGGAGGTCGCGGAGCTCGGTCGGTCCGAGCGTGGTGAGGTCGCATCCCACCGGGACCACGTCGACGGCCGGGTTGGCGTCGGACACGATCTCGACGATCGCATCGACCTTCCGCTGGCCGACCTGGCCGACGCGGAACGCCGTCCGCGCCAGGTTCGCCGTCTCGACGACATCCAGGTCGATCGCTGTGATGCGGCGGGGACCGAGGCGCGCCAGCTTCTCCACCATGTGGGAGCCACCGGATACCCCGGCGATGACCACGTGCCGGTCGCGGAAGGCGCCGGACAGGAGGCCGCGGGTACGACGGTCGCTCGACGACGGCGGCACCGATCGGCTGGTGGGCGACGCGGGAATCCCCCCCAGCAGTGTGCCCGCGGCGACGAGACGGCGCGCCGCCTCCAAGGGGTCCGCTCCGGGCCCGATCAGGCCGATGTGGCGGACCTCGTCGCTCCTGTCCCGGACCTCGGCGCGGACGACGTCACCCGTCGTCTCGACGACGAGGCTGATCCTCGTCCCGCAGACCTCGACGTCGACCAGGGTCCGTCCTCGAGCGTCGGTGCGGACGACGACGTCGTGGTCGGGTCGGACCAGCCGGTCCGCATCGAACCCCCTGGCCCGGCCGTCCTCCGCCCGACCGAACGCCGGGTTCAGGGCGCGGCGCGGGAACTCCGCGGCGTGGTCGACGACCCGGAACGGCACCCAGCGGGCCCGGGTCGGCTCGGCCCGCCGCACCAGCCACGGCGCGATGCGGATCGGGCCGCAGCCGCCCGCGCCGGTGAGGATGGGGATGAGGAACTCGGCCTGGATCTCGTTCTGCTCGAAGACGGCCTCGACGTACCCGATGTCGCCGAGCCCCGGGCCGACCTTGGGGCTGGGGATGCCGATGAGGCCGGGGTGGGAGTGGGCGTCGCCCGTCCAGATGCGTTGCGCCGGCCCCTCCTGGGCGATCCAGTGCTGCAGGCGGCCCGTGCCCCACTCCGTGTCGGGCGCGTAGACGGCCCCGCTGGCACGTGACGAGCCCCTGATGTCGAATTCCACGACGTCGACGCCGAGGCCCTCGACGGGCCCGAACAGCTTGGCGCCGGACTCCGGCGGGAGGGCGCCGACGGAGGCGAGGAGATCGGCGAGGGCGTCCGTGCTGAACACCATCTCGATCGTGTCGTCCCTGTCGGCGTGGGTCGGGCAGGGGGGCACCTCGTAGACCAGCTGGTCACTGATCGATGAGGTCGATGGCGAACGGCGGTTGCGCACGGGCTCTCCTCTGGTCGGTCCACCACCTCCTGACGGATGGCGTCTCAGCGCAGGCCGACGAGGATCCGACGGTCTGGACCGCCCACGACCCGAACGGCCGCGCTGCGAGCTCCGGCGAGGTCAGACCGTCCTCGAGGGCGGCCACGTCGGCCAGGTCGGGGACGTCCCACCGGTGGACCAGCCGGGCGGCCCGATCGATGCGCGACCCCGGAGGCGCCGCCGAGGATCGCGGTGCGCCGGTGGTCGACGATGGCGCCGACGGGCTGCCGCGTGGACGAGAGCGCGCCGGGCGACGCCCGGCGACCCGGTCGGTGGTGGGCGAGGACGTCTCTTGGCTCAGCGGTGCTTCTAGGGGTGGTGTCAGACAGCGTCGGGGAGGTCGTTCGGTCGGCGGGGCCCGAGTCGGCCGTCGTCGGCCCCTTCGGGGTCATCGTCGAGGGGGTCGGGGCCATCGGGTCCGTCGCCGCGGTCGGCCGCCAGATCGCCGAGCGGGATGAACCCGTCCGCCCGCGGATCCTCCTCACGGCGGTGGAGGTCGATCAGCGGTGCCGGCTCGACCTCGTCGCGTTCGGGGTCGGCGGGTTCGGGGGCGGCCTCCGGGCCCGTCCCACCCTCGTCCTCCTCCTCGGTGTCGAGGAAGCGGGCGATGTAGGCGTCGGCCTCGTCCGGGTCGACGTCGGGGTGGGCGGTGACGACGTCGACGACCCGGTCCTGGAAGCGGACGCTGCGCCGACGGAGCTTGCTCTGGGCCCGTCGGATGCGGCCGTCGGCGGCCCTCACCCGCACCCGCAGCAGGCCGGCCCCGACGAGCATGGCGAAGTGCAGCGCGAAGCCGCCGAACACGGCCTCGCCGAGAGACGCCAGCACGGTGATGCTGGCGTCCCAGGTCCGGGCGGCCTGGTGACGGTCAGTCGATCGCTGCGCCGCGGCGCACGCCGTCTGCTCGGCGACCTCGAGCTCCGGACGGTCGAGGGAGTCGGCCGGGGCGGCCGCCAGGTCGGCTCCCGCGGCAGAGCACCGGGCGGCCGTGGAGTCGACGGTCGGGCCGTGGATGTCGTCGGCTCGTACCGGGGCGATGGTGGCGTAGAGGACGACGACGCACGCCAGCAAGACGCTGATCCCGACGGCCAGGATGGCGCGATCCGGCAGCGACTTGTCCTTCCAGCCGGGGATGGCCCCGCTGGGGCGGATCCGCTCGGCGAGGAGCAGCCCGAGGCCGACCGTGACGGCCACGGCCACGGTGGCCAGGGAGAAGGCGAGCGTCGAGGCCTTGACCTGGTCCGAACCGGGATCGCTCGTCAGGGTGTTGATGATCTGTGCCTCGAGCAGCCAGTGCTGGGTCACGAGGACGAGCCATAGGACGCTCAGGGCACCGAACACGGCCACCCAGGCGATCACGTGGTCCGGGCTCTCGATGACCGCCTGGCCGTGACGGGTGTACGCCCTCTCGGCCCGGTCCCGCGCGTCGACCCGGCGTTCGACCCGCTCGGTGAGAGGGTCGAGCAGCGCCCGGCCCCGCCGGAGCTCGCGCTGCACGGCCTGGTCGAGGGGGAGCAGGGACAGGAGCTCGCGCAGGCTCCGGGTCCGCTCCGCGGCGCGCCGAGCGCGCTGGGCGTCGATCCAGCGAGGGAGGCGCAGGGCGACCCACGTCGCTCCCATGGCCAGCGGGATGAGCAGCAGCGGGACGAAGACCGCGCTGGTGTCCGATGGTGCCGTCATGGCGGTCCTCCTCAGGGAGTGACGTCGGCCGGGGACACCGCCGCGCCGCCGACGAAGCCCGGGAGCTGGTCGGAGAGGTCGGTGGGGTCGATGAAGGTGATGGATCCGCCTGCGCCCTCGATGAGGGTGGTCCAGAGACCCTGGCGATTGGCGCACGACTCGGGCTCGTCGCAGGCGACGGCGGCCAGGATCGGCACGTCGGTGACGTCCACCAGCCCCGAGAGCTTCGGCGCCACGTAGTCCGCCCCCTGGCGATGGGCCAGGTCGGTGACGAGGAGCACCGGGGCGCCCGGATGGGCTCGGATGATGCTCTCGACGCAGCCGACGATGTTGCTCCCGGACGCCGTCATGTCCGTCTCGCGCACCTGGCCGGCCAGGTCGGAGGCGGCGGCGACGGCCGCCTCGCGGGCCTCCGATGCAGCCCGTTGCTGGCGCCGGTGCGCGTCGCCGGCGGCGACGTCGTCCGCCTCGGGACGAGCGTCGACGGCCGGGATGCCGGGGATGGTGCCGGCGACCACCTCGCCGCTGACGTCGAACGCACCCACGCCGTCCCCGAGGACGCGGCGGACCATCAGGTCCAGCCCGGCGACGCCCCCTTGGCCGGCGGGATCGCGGACCTCGGTCGGCACCCAGCGCTCGACGAAGGCGGCGAGGTCCTCGCGCATCCTCGTGCGGGCGTCGTCATCGACCGAGCCCGACCAGTCCATGCACACCCCGAGCCGGGTGACCGGCGGTGCGGCCGGAGCGGACGCCGGCGCCGTGGTGGTCGTCGTGACTGACCTGACCCGATCCGATGCGGAGCAGCCGCCGGCCGCCAGGCCGAGCACGAGCCCGGCGACGACGGCGACGAGCCGTGAGCCAGTGGTACGGGGCCGGGGGAACGTGGGCATGGGTCGGTCCTTTCACCGTCAGGGAGACCTGACGGATGGACCGCGCCGGCACGTCAGGCCGAAGGTGGCTCCTCGCCCAGCTCGGCGTCCGATGCGACCCACCACCAGAGCGGTCGCACCACGTCGGAACCCCCCCAGCCGGCGACGCCGACCTCCGCCGGGTCGGCCGCCAGCACGACCTGGACGTCGGGGGCGGACCCACCGAAGGTCTCGACCAGGTCGTCGTGGGTGATGAGCTCACGGAGCGATCGGGCCCGGCGGACCATCCCGAGGGCCAGGAAGCCCACGACGGCGTCGAGAGCCGCTCGGTGCAGGGTGGCGTTGGGCGACGTGTCGACCACGGCGCTGCGGACGGCGCGTCGCGCGCTGCGGGTGGCGTCGAGGGCGACGCGGAGGTCCGTCGCCCCGGGCCGGTCGAACGGCTCCCTCGTCAGCCCCACGCGGGTCACCTCGCCGACGGTGTCGAGATCGCCGACGAGCTGCTCGCCGGCGAGCCGAAGGGGCGCCGCACCGACCGTGTGTCCCGAGGCGTCGATGGCGAGCGCCCAGAGGAGGGGGAGGGGGATGTGGGCATCCGAAGCGGGCACCTCGATGGACCGGCGCCCTCGGCTGTCGGGCGGCCCCAGGCGCCCATCCCCCTCACCGAGGGAGAAGCGCTGGCCCGTGACCTCGTCGAGGACGATGAGCCCGTCGACGACCGCGAGTCCCTCGGGCCGTCCCTTTCCCTTGTGGGCCGAGGGGCGGGCCTGATGGCGGGCGGCGGGCCGCGGGTGAGGGATGGGCCGGGCCGCTGCCGCCGCCCGCAGGACGAAGAGGTCGTCGCTGGTACGAGCCAGGGCCGACAGGAGCGAGGTGAGCCGCTGTTGGGATCGGCGG
>DATHEV010000908.1:0-3996 GCA_035318405.1 Iamia sp. | reverse complement strand
AGATCCTCGATGCGGCGCGGCCGGCGGTGGCCCTCTACGTCGGGGGGATGGGGGCGCGGGGCAAGAACTTCTACAACGACATCTGCCGGGCCTACGGCTTCGAGGAGGCGGCCACCCGGGTGCAGGACCTGTACCTCGACGGCCGGAAGGCCGAGGCCGAGGCCGCCGTCCCGACCGAGATGCTCGAGCTGTCCCACCTCGTGGGACCCCCCGGCCACGTGCGGGAGCGCATCGCCGTCTACCAGGAGGCGGGCGTGACCGCCCTGGCGGTCAACCCCGTCGGTCCCGACGCGGCGAAGACGATCGGGACCCTCCGCACGATGATCGACGACCTCTGACGGTGCTCGCCGGTCGGGTTTGGCTGGCCGGGTCGGGGTGAGGGGGCGGGCATGATCGTGGCCTTCCGACCGAGCGGCGGTGGGGCGTGCGGCTGATCCTGGTCCGCCACGGGGATGCCCACGCCGGGTTCCACGGCCCGATCGCCGGCCCGACGGGCTGCCGGGGCCTCACCCCGCTCGGGCGCCGGCAGGCCGAGGCGCTGCGCGACCACCTCCGGTCCACCGGCCGGGTGCAGGCCGACGTGCTCGTCGCCAGCGTGCTGCCCCGGGCGATCGAGACGGCGACGATCATCGGCCCCGGGCTCGGGCTGGAGGTGTCCGAGCGGGACTGTGACCTCTGCGAGGTGCACACCGGCGAGGCCGACGGCGTCGACTGGGCCGACTACAACGCCCGTTTCGGCTCGTTCGACATGGAGGCCGAGGCCGACCGGCTCTTCGCTCCCGGCGGCGACAGCTGGAACGGGTTCCACGAGCGGGTCCGGGCCACGCTCGAGCGCCTGGCCCGCCAGCACGCCGGCCGCACCGTGGTGGCGGTGGGCCACGCCGGGGTGATCATGGCGTCGCTCCGGCTGCTCCTCGGCATGCCCAGCCCGGGCACGAGCGCCCACCTGCGCCCGACCAACACCGGTCTCACCGAGTGGGAGCACGACCCCGAGCTGGGCAGCTGGATCCTCCGCTCGTACAACGAGGCCGACCACCTGCTCGGGCTCGCCCCGCCCGTCCATTCCGACGACGAGGTCCTCGTGGTGTCGGACGAGTCTGCGGGGTAGCGGGGCCCCGTGAGCGAGCGCAGCGAGCGAACCAGACCACACGGGCCCTCTGACGGCGGAGCTTGCGGAGCCGGCAGCGCTCATTGGTGCTCGGTGTCTGCGAACGGCCTGGATGTGTCCCACGAGTCGATGGAGCACCAATGAGCGACACAGACGACGACGACTTCTCCACCACCTCGGCCCGCCAGGCCGCTGCCCGCGACGAGCTCGACGACTGGGTCCGAGCCTTCCTGGCCAGCCCCGGCAGCGACAACGCCGTGCTGGCCGAGCAGCTCACCGACTCCCCGCGCTGGTGGATCGGCCCCGTCCCGGTGCCCCTCGACCAGCTGCACCGCCTCGCCGGCCCTCCGGACCACCCGGTGATGGAGCCGGTCGCGGATCACGAGTGGCGCGACGACGTCGACGACCTGGCCGACGAGGTGACCGACGGGCACGAGCCGCCGCCCGTCGTGGCCACCTTCTCCGACGACCGCCTGATCCTCGAGGACGGGAACCACCGGGTCGAGGCGCTCCGCCGGGCCGGTGTCGAGGAGGCCTGGACCGTCATCGGGTTCGACGCCGCCGCCGCCCGCGACGCCTTCATCGCCCGCAGCGAGTCGACTCCCTGAGCCTCAGGCGTCGACGGGGATCTCGGTGGTGCGGAGCCACTGGCGCATGGCGGGGAACGGGGCTTCGCCGTCGGGTTCGGTGCCGGGCGTCCACGTCAGGCCGGCCCACTGCAGCAGGGGGAGGCCGGGGAACACGCCGTCGGTGAAGGTCTCGATGAGCCAGGTGCTGTTCCCCCGGTAGCCGTCGGGGTGGAACACGCAGGCGAGGTCGAGGTCGAGGTGCCACGCCGCCGCGACCGACCAGCAGATCGCCCCCAGCTCGAGCCCGGCGCCGAGGCCGGCCGGGAGCAACCCGGACGCCGTCGCCCGATCGGAGGGCGGGAGCAGGGCCAGGTGGCCGACCTCGTGGAGCAGGTCTCCGTCGTGGCTCGTCGCGGCCGGGTCGAGGACCAGGCCGCCCTCGGCGATGGCGATCCCGGGCACCGCGGTCGACGCCGTGATGGCGTCGACACGGACCGGGATCCCGATGCCGGTGAGGAACTCGACGATCACCCGCGTGCGCTCGGGCATCAGGTCGTGAAGCTGGTGGAGCAGGCGATGTCGGTCGGCCGCGGGCCGGCGACGTAGGCGATCGTGTAGGTCGTGCCTCGGAACAGCATCAGCTGACACACCTGGTACCCGGTGGACCGGTCGGACGTGATCTGCTGCACGGCCAGCGGTCGACCGGAGTAGGAGGGGCTCGCCGACTGCCAGATGCACAGGCGGTGGCCGTTCGTCTGCGGGAGCTGGCCCGGAGGCATGGCGTAGGCGACGACGATCGAGTCGCTCGCGACCGCCGTGATCGAGATCGACGGCGCGGCATCGACGTGGTCGCCGGTCGCGTCGGCCCCGGCGGGGATGAAGGTGGTGGCACACACGTTGGCGGCGGAGAACGCCGTGCCGGCGTCGTTGCCCACGGCGTAGGCGACGAGGTAGCTCGTGCTCCGGATCTGGAGGTCGGTGAAGGTGAGCGACCCCGCCTCCGCGTCGTCCGGGGCCGGCTGGACCATCAGGGGCGCGCCGTTCGACGGCAGGTCGGGGCCGGCCTGGTAGACGGCGACGCTGTTGCCGTACGTGCGCGGCCGGTTGCCGCTGAGCGTCGAGTAGTCGACCTGGACGCTGGTCGCCGTGATGCCGCCCGCCGGGATGGTCAGCTGCGTCGCCCGCCCCCGATCGGATGCGGTGGTGGGGACGTCGTCGGTCATGGCCTGGCCCCGTTCTCGGGCCGCAGGTCGACCCGAACCGACCGTACCGCCGAGGTCGGCCCGGTGCCGGTTCAGTCGGGGAGGGCGATGGCGGGGCTGGTGGTGCGGCCGAGGAGGGGGAGGGTCGAGGCGATGATGGCGAGCGAGGCCACCACGCCCCCGGCGACCAGGACGTAGTACCCGAGCCCCGGGGCCTGGAGCGTCTGGTCGAGCTGGGCCCGCAGGAACAGGGCGGCGGCGACGAGGCCGGCGCCGGCGGCCACCACGACGCTGGCCACCAGCGGCACGACCGCCTCGATGGCGACGACCCGCCGCAGCAGGGCGAGGGGGACACCGCTGAGACGCAGCAGGCGGAACGGACGCCGGCGGGTGGCGAGGCTGCCGGCCACGTTGACGGCCAGGCTGCACCCGGCGATGGGCAGGCTGGCGAGGAGCACGACGTTCGCCAGCTGCCGGTAGCGGGTGATGTCGTCCTCGTCCCTCGCCGCCAGCTCGGCCGGGGTCATCGGCGGCCAGTCGGTCGGAGCGGCGTCCTCGAGGATGGTGCGCACTCGCTCGACGGTCGCGGTGGAGCCGTCGGTGTCGACGACGATCATGTTCACCGGCAGGCGGTCGACCTCGGCGGCGGAGAGATCGCCCGCCGGCCACGTGATGTCGGCCATGTCCGTGTCCGTGTCGATCACCCCGCCGCCGAAGTGGGGCAGGACCGAGGCCGTCGCCGCTCCCGGCGGACAGTGCCCGAGCGCCGGCGCGGCGGCGATGTCGGTGCACGTGGCGTAGAAGAACACCTCGTCGGGACGGGCGTCCGGGCCGATGGCGCCCGCCACGTGGATGGCGGCGACGGCGTCGACCCCGGGCGTGGACGCCAGGGCGGCCGTGGTCCGTTCGGGGATGGCGGCGAGCGGCTCGTCACCCGGCCGGCCCTGGGACACGCCGTGCACGACCGTCCCCCGGGTCAGCTCGCCGTCCCCGGCCGCACCGGCGTTGTAGGCCACGATCGTGGTGAGCGTGCCGATGGCGCAGCTGGCGACGAAGACGGCCATCACCAGCCCGCTGACGGCCCGGAAGGCGGCCTGGGGGTCGTCGCCGAGGCGGC
>DATHEV010000907.1:0-3429 GCA_035318405.1 Iamia sp. | reverse complement strand
CCCTCGGCCGCCACCGAGCAGGGCTCCCAGGTCGAGCGGTCGAGGCCGGGGGTGTTGGCCACGAAGCCCTCGGACGCCACGGCGACGTCGATGCGGAAGCAGTTCACGGCGATGCCGTCGCCCTGGAGGATGCGCGCCAGGTCGATGGTGAGGTGCTCCAGGGCGATCTTCGAGATGCCGTAGGACATGAGACCCGGGACCGGGCGCAGGGCCGCCACGGACGACACGTTCAGGATCCGGCCCCCACCCGCCGCCCGCATGTGTGGCGCGGCGGCCCGGCTGGCGACGAGCGGGGCGGTCGTGTTGACGGCCATCACCAGCTCGTGGCGGGCCAGGGGGATGTCGAGGTCGCCGACGAAGGTGATGGCGGCGTTGTTCACCAGCACGTCGAGCCGGCCCAGCCGCTCGACGGTGGTGGCCACCATGGCCTCCACCTCCTCCGGCACGGCCAGGTTCGTCGGCACCGCCAGGGCCCGCCCGCCATCGGCCCCGATGCGGGCCACCGTCTCGTCGAGGGTCCCGGGCGTGCGCTGCGGCGCGGCCGCCGTCGCCCGGGCCGCGCACGCGACCGTCGCCCCGGCGGCGGCCAGGGCCTCGGCCACCGCCGCCCCCACCCCCCGGGACGCACCGGTCACCAGGGCGACCTGGCCCTCCATGGCGCCGGTCATGCCGGAGCACCCACCTGGCGGACCATGGCCTCCTGGGCGAAGGAGGCGACCAGCTCGTCGCCGGCGAACACGTCGCCCCGTCCGAACGAGCGGCCCCCGGCGACGACCGGGCTGTGCTGGACGACGAGCAGCCAGTCGTCGACCCGGAACGGCTGGTGGAACCAGAGCGTGTGCGAGGTCACCGCGGTGTGCAGGCTGACCGTGGAGTCGGCCTGCGAGACGCCGGCGAACGGCCGCAGCGCGGTGCCGATCAGCGTCAGGTCGGTGGCGTGGGCCAGCAGGGCTTGGTGCACGTGGCGGTCGTCGGCCACCGGCGAGGTGCGCATCCACCACTCCAGGCGGGGTGGCCCGACGGCCGGGTCGGCCAGGTCGACATCGCCGACGAGGCGGGTCTCCCACGGCACCATCCCCCCCAGGTCACGGGTCGTGGCCTCCGCCGGCGGGCCGACCGGCGGCGGGGCGTCGCTGCGGTGGAGGCCGTCCTCGTCGACGTGGAGCGAGGCCGTGGCGGCGGCGATGACCTTGCCCCGCTGGTGGGCCACCACCTGGGTCGTGCCGAAGGTCCGGCCCTCCTGGAGCTTCTCGACCCGGTAGCGCAGGGGCTCGCTCGTATCGCCCTCGCGGGGGAACAGCACGTGGAGGGACTTCACCGTCTTCTCCGGCGAGGCCTCCGCCGCCGCGGTCAGCGCCTGGGCCAGGATCTGCCCGCCGAAGATCCGGTGGTAGCCGATGTCGAGGTTGGGACCCTCGACCACGCCGGGCTCCACCTCCACCAGGGCCAGGGCGGCCACCAGGTCGTCGAGGGCGAAGGCCATCAGGCCGTCGGCGCCGTCAGGTCGGCCAGCACGGAGCGGCGGAGGAGCTTGCCCGAGTCGGTCCGCGGCAGGGCGTCCCGGAAGGCGATCAGGTCGGGCGTCCTGGACGAGCGCAGCCGGCCGCGGACCAGGTCGCGCAGCTCGGCCTCGTCGACGACCGTGCCGGGGCGCAGGACCACGGCGGCGGCGAGGCGCTGGCCCCACTGCTCGTCGGGCAGCCCCACCACGGCCACGTCGAGCACGGCCGGGTGGGAGAGCAGGACGTCCTCGACCTCGGCGGGGGCGATGTTCTCGCCGCCCCGGATGATCGTGTCGTCGCTCCGGCCCTCGACGAAGAGGTAGCCGTCCTCGTCGACCCACCCGCGGTCCCGGGTGGGGAACCAGCCGTCGTCGTCGAGCGACCCGGCCCGGCCGAGGTACTCACCCGACACCTGCTCGCCCCGCACCCAGATCTCGCCGTCGCGCACGTCGGCCTCGATGCCCGGGACCAGACGGCCGACCGACGCGAGGCGGCCCCGGGCCTGCTCGTCGCCGTCCCGCGCCGCCCGGTGATCGTCGGGTCCCAGGACGGCGATGGTGGAGCTGGTCTCGGTCAGGCCGTAGGCGTTGACGAAGCCGACGTCGGGGAACGCGGCCAGGGCCCGCTCCAGCACCGTCACCGGCATGCGGGCCCCGCCGTAGGCGAGGCTCCCCAAGGTGGGGCAGTCGCCGTCGGCGCCGGCGAGGTGCTCGACCACCCGGGCCAGCACGGTGGGGACGACCATGGCGTGGGTGATGCCCTCGGCCCGGATCGTCGCCAGCCAGACCTCGGAGTCGAACGTCGGCAGGTAGGCGATGCGGCGGCCGGCGAAGACGCTGGAGGCCACGTTGGCCACACCGGCGATGTGGTACGGCGGGACGCTCACCAGCGTGGCCTCGGCCTCGTCGGCCCCGGCGAACTCGACCGAGCCGATGACGTAGGACGCGAGGTGCCGGTGACGCAGGACGACCGTCTTCGGCGCCGCCGATGTGCCGCTGGTGGGGAGGAGGACCGCCACGTCGTCGCCGTCGGTCGTGCTCGGCGCGGCCTCGACCGGCACGCTCGTCAGCGCGTCCCACTCGTCGACCGACAGCACGGTGGCGGCCGCCCCGCGGCACCGCTCGGGCGCATCGGTGATGACGAGGACGTCGTCGTGCTCGGCCAGCAGGGCGCGGAGCTGCTCGTCGGCCAGGCGGTAGCTGAGGGGCAGGAGCGGCACCCCGGCCCAGGCCGCGGCGAACAGGGCGACGGGGAAGGCGACGTCGCTGGTGCCGACGTAGGCGACGCAGCCCGCCCGGCGCCGCCGGATCACCTCGGCCCCGGCCCCGGCCCGGCCGAGCAGCTGCTGGTAGGTGATGCCCCGGGCGCGGGTCCCGACGGCGCGTCGGCCTCCGAGGGCCGACGCCACCATCTCCAGCAGCATCAGGAGCGTCATCCTCAGCCCTCCCGGGTCAGCAGCATGGCGCCGGCGATGGGGCCGCCGCCGTTGGCCACGGCGGCCACCTCGACCCGTCGGCCCGGCACCTGGCGGTCGCCGGCCTCGCCCCGGAGCTGGAGACAGGCCTCGTGGATGAACCCGAAGCCGTGCAGCCGGCCGGCGGAGAGCTGCCCGCCGTGGGTGTTGACCGGCAGCTCGCCGTCGAGGGCGATGCGCTTGCCCCCCTCGACGAACGGGCCCGACTCGCCCTTGCCGCAGAACCCCAGCGCCTCCAGCCAGGTCATGGTGAGGAAGCTGAAGCCGTCGTAGAGCTGGGCCACGTCGACGTCGGCCGGGGTCAGGTCGGTGCGCGTCCAGAGGTGGGCGCCGGCGTCCCGTGCGGCCATCGTGGTCATGTCGTCGAACTGGTCCCAGGACGGACGCCCGCGCAGCGCGGTGCCCACCGCCTCGACGCGGGCCACCGGATGGTCCACGTCACGAGCGTGCTCT